>JAOACW010000014.1 GCA_026417625.1 Syntrophales bacterium
AGATGTGTATAAGAGACAGATTATAGCCCCCCTACTTTCAACCTTATCCGCCAACCAGCGATCAAAGCGGGCCCTGAGTACACTATAACTCCTACAAGGCTCCTCACTTAAGTACGGATCAGTGTAGTTAAAGGTAAGTGTTTTTCCGTTGGCAAGAAGGGTAATTCCCTCTTTTGTGATGCACCTTTCAAATGGGGTATCTTCCCAAAGTTCTGGAAACATACTGCGAATCGGACCGGTGTAAATACGGCCACCGGTAACATTCTTTGCTCCAGAATAATCACCCCTCTCAAGCACCAGAACTTCCACTCCAGCGCCAGCCAGCGTGTATGCTGCAGAAAGTCCCGCAAGCCCACCTCCCACAACAATTACCTCAAACTTCTCCATGATACTCCTTCCCCTAGGTAGAGAGTCCATTATTCACAGACAAAAGAAACTGTCAATATAAAAACCTAATCCAAAACAGTTAAACACATAAATCAACATACCGACCGACCTTGAAGACATTTAAATAAAATATTGACCACGGTGAGAACTAATGGTATAGCCGCCATCGGTGTAAAGCAGGAAAGTAGAGCAATAAACTACTCCGGAGAACTGTAGAGATTTACAAGATTTTCCCGAACAAACAATTCCCACAGAAAGGAGACAATGCTCAAAGATGGAGACTGTTAAAATCACCATTAATGGAGAAGAGATAACAGCTCCGGCAGGAAGTACTGTGCTTCAGGTTGCAGATCAAGCGGGGATATACATTCCGACGCTCTGCCACCACTCAGCTCTGAAGCCTATTGGGGCATGCCGTATTTGCCTTGTGGAAGTGAAAGGTGAGCGTAATCTACAAACTGCGTGCACCTTCCCTGTACGGGATGGTATGGTTGTGGAGACTGAAACACCAGCACTTATAAAGGCTCGAAAATTCATCCTCTCTATGCTCCTATCAGAGAGAAACCACTTTTGTCCTTTCTGCGAAATGAGTGGTAGTTGCGAGCTCCAGGATTTGGCATATCGGTATGGACTAGAACATTTTATATACGAAGCCTATACAAAGAGATATCCCATTGACGCCACACACAAACATCTCATTCTAGATCACAACAGGTGCATACTTTGTGCCCGTTGTATCAGGGCATGCGAAGAAATAGCAGCCAACCATACACTAGGACTCGGCAAACGGGGGTCAGCGACGTTATTAAAATGTGACACTGATACACCCTGGGGTGAATCTACATGTATTTCCTGTGGCACATGTGCCCAGGTGTGTCCCACTGGAGCCATTATAGATCGCCGTTCATCGTACATGGGCAAAACCAGTCAGATTAGGCAAGTGAAGAGTAGTTGCAACCGTTGTAGTATAGCTTGTGGTTTTCAAATATCGGTAAAGGGTGATCATATAATCCGTGTAGATAGTGATTGGGAATCTCCTGTAAACGGCGGATTGTTGTGTGAAAGGGGAAGATTCAGGATACTGGAAGAAAAGAGAACACGTATAACTTCCCCCATGGTCAGGCGGAAAGGAAAACTATATCCTACAACATGGGATGAAGCCCTGGAAGTAACGGCAAACTCAATTAAATCACTAAAAGAAGGCAAGCTGGGCGTGTACGTTTCCGGCGATATCACCAACGAAGCCCTTTTCGCGATCAAAAAGATGTTTCCGACCGCCACGAAAAATGTCAGATTAGGGACTCTGAGCAACGTGGCCCCTCGACCACTCGATGGTGCGCCAGCATCATTAAGCGAAATCGCCGCAAGCGATGCGGTACTCATTGTTCAGGAAGACCTGCATGAAAGTCATCCCGTGGCAGCTTATTTGGTAAAACGTTCCATCGATCAGGGCAGCAAACTTTACATAATAGATGATAATGGAGAAAACACTCTGTCCCCATTTGCATCAGGTACATTCGCCGTGAAGGAAATCGAATCAGTGGTGAAACTCCTAGAAACCTCATTAAGACCCGTTGTTCTTTACGGGGCCAACATATCCAATGAGATGTTTGAAAGCTTGAAAAAACTTCAGGGAAAGGCATCCTTTATACCTCTCGAAAGAGGTTTAAACTTCTGTGCAGCAGCTAATCTGGGAATAAATGGGGTTTTAGAAACACCGATTGTAGAAGAAGTACTGTACGTGGTTGCAGGTGATGACTATGTTGAAGAATTAAAAGTAGATGAGGCAAAAAAACCTTTTTTAATCGTTCAATCCTCTTACTTATCACCCATTGTGAAACACGCAGATGTGTTGCTACCTTCAACAAACTGGTCTGAGAGAATAGGAACTGTAATGGCCACAGATGGTCGAATTCAGACCATGAACCAAGCTACAGAAATTAAAGGTGAAGCCAAACAGGATTGGGAGATCCTTTCACTCCTCGGCGGAAAACTGGGTTTAGAGGTGGAACCCTTCGAAGAGCTATCAAAAGACGTCCTAAAAGCCCTCTCAGGAAAGGAGCATGCATAATGACTAAGGTCAAAATAGCCACAGATTGGCTTGCAGGCTGCGCTGGTTGCCACATGTCTTTTCTGGACATTGATGAAAGAATCTTAAACTTGCTGGAGAAGGTGGAGATCACCTCCAGTCCCATCACTGACCTCAAACATCCTCCAAAAGATGGGGTTACGGTAGGTATTCTTGAAGGAGCTATCTGCAATACTCACAATGTAGATGTTGCAAAAATGATGCGCGAAAGGTGTCAAATACTCATTGCAATGGGTGACTGCGCGGTATTTGGTGGAGTACCTGCGATGAGAAATCTCTGTGGTACAGAAGAAGCCTTAAGAAGAGCCTACTTAGAAGCCGAAAGTGTAGTGGATGGTTTGATACCTGATTCACCGGAACTTGGTAAACCATTGGAAACAGTGCTTCCGGTGGATAGGGTGGTAAAGGTTGACCTATACATACCCGGTTGTCCTCCCCGGGCAGATGCTATTTATTACGTCTTAACCGAGCTACTCGCCGGACGATTCCCTGTGGAATTACCGCAGGAACTCCTAACTTACGATTAAAGGAGCCTAATTATGGGTCAAAGAAAGATTACCATAGAACCAGTTACACGGATTGAGGGACATGCCCGTGTTACCATTCATCTTAATGAACAAGGTGAGGTAGAACAAACTTTCTTCCATGTCGATGAGTTCAGGGGTTTGGAGAAGTTCTGTGAGGGACGACCCTATTTTGAAATGCCCCAGATAACCCAGCGTATCTGTGGTATATGTCCGGTAAGCCACCACCTAGCCGCGGCAAAAGCATGTGATGCTATTGCTCGTGTAGAAATACCTCGGCCGGCAAAACTCCTCAGGGAACTGATGCACATGGGTCAGATAATACAGTCCCACGGCATGCACTTCTTCCACCTTGCGGGACCGGACCTACTTCTAGGCTTCGATGCCGATCCAGCTATACGCAACGTGGTGGGAATCATCAAGAATAACGCCGAACTCGCCTTAAAAGCCGTGGCCTTGAGGAGCTACGGTCAAAGGATCATCGAGAAACTGGGAGGTAAAAGGGTACATCCAAACTTTGCTGTTACCGGGGGAGTCAACGCACCGCTAACACGTAAAATCAGAGAAGAAATCCTATCTGAGTATGACAACGCACTGGAAACTGCCAAAATTGCACTACAAACGGCAAAAAATTGGATCGAATCAAACAGTGATTTGGCAGATAACTTTGCTTCATTCCCCTCGGCCTATATGGGTCTCGTGGATGATGAAGGTGGATTACAAATGTACGAAGGGGAAATCAGGGTGAAGGATAGCAGTGGCAAAATTCTCTCCCAATTCAAGCCGGAATATTACCTGATCCACATCGCAGAACATGTAGAATCATGGTCATTCCTGAAGTTCCCCTACTTGAGAAGAGCTGGATGGCCAAAAGGGGTTTACCGTGTTGGACCTTTGGGAAGGCTCAATGTCTGTGATAAGATAAATACACCACTTGCCAATGAAGAGCTAAGACAATTCAAACAGCTGAACGGAGGGAAACCAATAGAGGGTTCTCTGTACTACCACTACGCCCGGATGATTGAGCTTTTACACGCATTGGAGCACTTGCAGGTCCTTCTAGATGATCCGGACATCATGAGTACTGATGTAAGAACAGATCCTCCCACAGCGCAATTACCCGGACAGGGTGTTGGTGTAATCGAAGCCCCCAGAGGAACCCTATTCCACGATTACAGTACCGATGAAAACGGTCTTTTAACCCGCGTAAACCTCATCGTAGCCACCGGAAACAACAACTGGGCAATGCAAACTGCCGCCGCGCAAGTGGCGAAAAATTTCATAAACGACGGCAAAATAACCGAAGGTATGTTGAACCGAGTTGAGGCAGCCATCAGATGCTACGATCCATGCCTGTCCTGTGCAACGCATGCAATTGGCAAAATGCCTTTAGAGGTCATTCTTTTTAGCGCGGACGGCAGCATTCTTGATAGAAAATCCCGCTAAAGAGGCAAGTCACTCAAGGCTACCCCTGTTGTAAATAAGGGGTAGCCTCTGTTCAAAAATGGAACAGAAAAAAGTTCTGATCATTGGTCTGGGAAACATTGATCGTGCCGACGATGGTGTTGCATGGTGGATAGTAAATGCCATCCGAAAACGCCTTGGTCTAAGACCACTCGGGGAGTACGAAACAGGCCTTGAAGAAATGAAAGGTTTCGTTAACGCAATTTTCGTGCACCAGTTAACTCCCGAAATTCTCGAGGACATCATCGGTTATCAGAAAATCATTTTTGTTGATGCCCACACAGTGCCTAAAGAAAGCGAAGTGTATGTATCATCGGTTACACCATCGTACGAGTCACTTCTGTTCTCTCACCACTTAACCGCCCCAACGCTTCTTGCATTCCTCAAGGACCTTTACAACGAAGAACCCCGTGCCTACATTGTTTCCATAAGAGGTCACGACTTCGACTTTCACCGAAATCTTTCACCAAAAACGATGCAGCTCTTGGAACCTGCTTTAGCTTATATCGAACAACTTTTGCAGCAAGAGGACACAAAAAAATGACCAGCTATAACGATCGTCTGATAAGGGTCATCAGTGAGAAGGGAAACGTGCTGGGTCTCGCATGTGCAACTACCCATCTAACAAACGAAGCACGAACCATCCATAAAACATCCATTACAGCCACAGCCGCTTTGGGAAGGGCACTAACCGGTGGTGCGCTTATGGCTTCTTTGTTGAAAAGGGACCAACGACTATCTTTTAAAATTGAAGGAGATGGTCCACTCAGGAAAATTATTGTCGAAGCAGACAGGAACGGGTACGTTCGCGGCTTCGTTGGAAACCCCCAAGTAGAAATTCCTCCTAAAAATGGAAAAATCGATGTGGGCAGTGCCGTAGGCAAAAATGGCACTCTCACCGTCATTAAGGATCTCGGTACTAAGAGTCCCCTAACAGGCATCGTTCGACTGATCACAGGAGAAATTGCGGAGGACCTCACATATTACTACGCCGAATCAGAACAGATTCCCACTGCCATTGGACTCGGTGTATACGTCAACCCCGATGGGAGTGTTAAGGCAGCAGGCGGGTTTCTAATTCAAACCCTACCTCCGATAGATGAACGAACCACCGATGAACTGATCGATAGAATAAGCAAAATTAAAACCGTAACTGAACATTTGCTCGCAGGAAAAACAGAAGAAGATCTTATTTCTCTAATATTCGGCCCAATACCTTACCACATACTGGAAAGGTATCCCCTTTACTTCCGCTGCAGGTGCGACAGAAAGATGATTGAAAAAGTCATCCTTGCCCTAGGAGAAGAAGAGATTTCCTCTATTATAGAAGAAAGGGGAGAAGCGGAAATCACTTGTGAATTCTGTCGGCAGAACTACTACTTTAACAAACATGAGCTTGAAAACCTATTGAAAATAAAACTCCACTGAGAGTCTACGCAGTTGAAAAACGAAAAAGGGGACATAGTATCCTGCAAAACATCCTACACACAATAATTTGCGATATCGGCGGTACTATGCCCCCCACTGATGTTTCCCATTCAGATACTGGCCCCTGCAAGGAATCCTTCTCTTATGGCTTCAAGGGCATTTCGAGGTTTGACCGCATCCCCAACCACCTTTACAGATGATACTCCTGATAGCGAACCAGCGAGGCTGTTTTCGGAAACCATACCGAGGGCAAGGACCACCGTATCTGTTGGTATCTCCACATCCCTACCGTCTTTCGTAACATGCACAGCTTTTTCGGTTATTTCCTTAATCTCCGCACCCGTCATCACCGTGACCTTCTTGTCCTCCAGAAACTTCAGTAATTTCGCACGGCGGGTAATCTCTTCATCTGTGGCAATATCAGGAAGCATCTCTACTATTGTGACCACCTTTCCCATCGTAGCGAGGAGACTAGCCGTTTCACAACCTACCATACCACCACCGGCAATGACAACATTCTGACCTGTTGTTGCCTTTCCCTGCAGTACTTCTCTGGCCGTAACTACATTCTTACCGTCGATACCTCCAATGGATGGTTTGTACGGATAAGCCCCCGTAGCTACTATGACAACGTCCGGTTTTTCCTCCTTACAGGTCGCCTCATCATACGTTGAACTAAGTTTAACATTAACGCCCAGTTTCTCCAACTGTTTCCCAGCCCAGGTTATATATGAAGTAATTTCACCCTTTCCAGGAGGAACAGCGGCATCCAAAAATTGGCCTCCCAAGCGGTCCATCTTTTCATACAGGGTAACCTTATGTCCAGCCAATGCGGCAGCCCTGGCAGCTTCTAACCCTGCTGGCCCTCCCCCTACAACTGTTACCTTTTTGGGCTGCTGCGTTTTCTTGAGTTCATCTCTGTACTCAAATCCAAGGGTCGGATTTACGAGACAGCGAATGGGCTCGTTACGGAACAGCACTTCCAGACAACCTTGCTGACAACCAATGCAATGTCTGATATCTTCATAGCGACCCTCCGCATATTTTAGGGGCAGCTCAGGATCAGCAAGGGAGGCTCTCCCCATTGCCACAAGGTCTGCTTTGCCTGAACGCAAAACTTCTTCCGCTACAAGAGGATCGTTTATACGCCCTACTGTGATTACAGGTATATTTACAACCTTCTTCACCTCGGCAGCGTAGTCAGTGATCCAGGCCAGGCGAGTTCCCATAGGAGGTATAATAGCTGCTACACTTTCATAAGTACCCGCAGAAATGTGAAGCATATTAACACCCGCCTCTTCTAGTGCTTTCGCTATAACCTTAGTCTCATCTATGGTGCGCCCACCTACAACATGCTCATCCCCGGAGATACGGAAATCAATCAGAAAGTTCTCACCGCATCTTTTCCTTATCTCTGCGATTATTTCCAGAGGAAAACGTATACGGTTTTTGAGAGGACCTCCATATTCATCGGTACGTTTGTTGGAATAAGGGGACATAAACTGGGCTATCAAGTAGCCATGGGCCCCATGCACTTCCACGCCATCAAAACCCGCTTCCTTTGCTCTAAAGGCCGCATCCCCGAACTTCTTCACAATAGTTTTAATTTCCTCACGGGAAAGTTCCCGGGGTACTTCTCCCAGAACTGGACAGGGTACAGGCGAAGCTGAAACAGGCTGGGCACCCACAAGTGCCGATGTTGTCTGCCGACCAGCGTGGTATATTTGAGCGATAATTTTTGCACCGGCTTTGTGAACGGCATCGACCAGAAGGGCATGAGACTTAATCTGTTCGTCCTTCCACAGACCAGGGGTCCAGAATCCCCTACCAATAGGATCAATAGCATAATCTTCCACGATGATGAGTCCCCAACCACCTCTTGCCTTTGCTTCATGATACGCAATGAAACGTTCCGTCGCCATACCATCCTGGTCACAAAATACCGTAACCATCGGGGCAACAACAAACCTGTTCTTTATAGTCACTTCACCCACCTTAATGGGTGTCAGCAATAAACTTTCTCTTTTCTCCGTCATTGGTTTATCCTCCTTTCTCTCTGAACACTAGGGAACACAATCCCTACACTAGATCTTACCCATGAGCTTAAGACAGTTACTTTGGATTATAACCCCACAAATCCTCACATTTTATAACCTAACGAACCAGATTGCTGCCTCACCCGCTCCACGACGCTTATCCTCGTGATAGTCTGGTGCAACACACAGAAAAAGGGTACGACGATCTGAACCACCGAGCGCACACGCAAAAACGCCCATGTTTCCCGTGGAAATTTCATCAAGTATTTTACCCCCCTCGGCTACACGGATCACACGATTTCCCACAGCATCAGCGATCCATAGTGTACCTTCATCGTCAAGATCACAACCATCAGGTGCCACCTTTATCTTGGGGAAAAACTGGGCAAGATCACCACTTTCAGGAAGAGGTCCAAAGACAGCCCAGTCACGCCTGGGTCCCAAAGTTCCGTCAGCCCTGATGTCGAATGCTGACACTCTGTTGCCAAACGTTTCGTTCACAAGTAGCGTTTTCCCATCAGGTGTGATCACCATACCATTGGGGAAAAAGAGACCTTCAGCCGCTACACTCGCGTTGCCACTTGCATCTACAAGAGCCAACTTGGCAGTCTCAAGAGGAGCACCCCCCATGAGATCAAAGCCAAAATTACCCACATATGCTCTCCCCTTAGTGTCCACAACCATGTCATTCACAGGTCCACCGGCAATGTCGGAAAGGTCTGCATGTGTCACAAGAGAACCATCAGGCTCCAGTCTCATTACTTTCCTATCGAGCATTGATACAACCAAGAGCCTTCCATCAGGCAGCCAACCGAGTCCAGAGGGCTGTTTCTCAACTGTGGTGATCTTCTCAACCTTACCCTCCATATCCACTGCGATCACCTGATGGGTGTAAAAATCAGAAACCCACAATCTATTTTCCCGCCATCGCGGAGCTTCCAAATAATCATAACCATAAACGAGCGTCTCTATTTTTCTTTCTGTCATGGCTCGTCCTCCCTCCTTTTAATAAAGGATTCACTTCATAATGTTATAAAATTTTTGCAGACCCCAATCCTGACGCAGTAATCAGAGAACCACTCAATTTTGACGGTGATAACACCCCCTCTCAGCGTGCCCGAACAAATGGAAGAGCAAACTCAAAAAATCTCAAACTGCAAGACAAATGCCAGGCTGTTGGTATTCGCAACAGCCCGTACTCACTATATTATGAAACACATGATTCTTTTACTAAATGCAAACTTAAGGAGAAAATCAAGGGCAAGTATGAGATATATTTGTGCCGCGGAAAGTAATGAGCATTTTTTCTGGATCGTGTACAGATTAATCATTTGATTAATATTTTCCCATTTCGTTAATATTTTTAACGCAACAACTTATCATCTCGACAGCCCATATTTTTGTACCCTGTATGCCAGCGTCGGTCTCGATATATTCAACAGCCTAGCCGCTCTGGAAAGGTTACCCCTACTAAGCTCTAGTGCACGCATTATATATTTTTTGTTGATTTCTTCTAAATCCACACCTTGTAATGGAATATCTATTTCATCCCTCTGAGGTCTTTTAGTTTCCCGGGGTGATTGTCCAATAAGCATTTCCAAATGAGAAGATTTTATTTCCCTACCATCCTCCATTAGAACAATACGCTCTATTAAGTTCCTCAACTCTCTGACATTACCGGGCCAATCGTAGCTCTGTAGAAGTAACTGAGCATCCTTTGAGATTGATTGAAAATTCTTCCCGAACTTGTTGTTAAATTTATCCATAAAGAACATTACAAGAGGTATAATATCAGCCTTCCTCTCCCTAAGTGGGGGCACCTGTATACATGCAACATTCAATCTGTAAAAGAGGTCTCTACGAAAAGTGCCCTCTTTCACTGCATCGGCGAGACTCTTATTTGTCGCTGCAATTACTCTAACATCTACGCTTATCTTTGCAGTACCCCCAACTCTGTAAAACTCCTTTTCCTCAAGAAATCTCAATAGATTTACTTGGGTCTGATGTGATAGTTCACTTATCTCATCCAGGAAAAGTGTTCCTCCATTGGCTGCTTCAATCTTCCCCTCTTTTCCTTCTTTCAACCCACCGGTAAACGAACCTTTCTCGTAACCGAAAAGCTCACTTTCCACTAAATCTTTGCTTATTGCTCCGCAGTTAATAGCCATAAAAGGTCGCCCAAATCTGTCACTCCGATAATGTATGTAGCGAGCAACTATTTCTTTTCCCGTCCCTGTCTCACCTTCTATTAGCACCGTTGTATCCGAGCTACGTGCCACTTTGTCCGCCTTGTTGAACACTTCACGGATCTCCTTGCTTGCCATCACTATTTTTTCAACATCAAATTCTCTGATGTACGCCCGCCGTAAAACTTCAAGCTCCCTTTTCAGTCTGAGATTCTCCAGTGCTCTCTCTACAATAATTTCAATCTCTTCCATATCAAGTGGCTTCACAAGGTAGTCAAATGCACCGAGTTTCATGGAGGTAATCACGGTTCTTATGTCCTCATATGCCGTCATCATTATCACAAGTATATCTTTGTCGGTCTCTCGAATAGCTTTGAGGGTCTCTATACCATCAATACCAGGTAAACGTATATCCAACAACACAAGATCAAACCTTTCCTTCTTGATCACATCGAGAGCTTCTTCACCGCTTCCTACAATAACAGTCTTATATTTCTCAGACAAAATCTGTTTCAGCGGCTTCTGCAATAGTTCATCATCATCAACTATGAGAATTCTGTACTTATACACCTTACTCACCCACCATAGTTCCGATTATTGTAATTCAATGTACAGACGCCTCCATGGGGAATATTAAAGTGAACTTTGTTCCCCTTCCTACGGCACTCTCCACTTCGATTGTGGCATTGTGCTGTTCCAATATCTTGTGAACAATCGAGAGTCCTAAACCTGTTCCATCAGGTTTCGTGGTAAAAAAGGGATCAAAAATCTTAGGTAGATGCTCCCTCCTGATACCACTTCCATTGTCTATAATTACCAGACGGAACTTTTTCCCATGTTTTCCTCCTTGATTCTCCACCGACCCCGAAATTGTTATTTTACCCCCATCCGATGGCATCGATTCTACCGCGTTAATTAATATATTTAACAACACTTGACGAATCTGATCCTCATCAAAAACCATAGCAGGTATCGAAACCGGAAGATCCACTTCAACTTGAATACCCCTATTTGCACATTGAGGTTCAAGAACATGCACCGTTTCCTTTATAATATTATCTATGTAAGATCGCCTAGATTGGGGAGCAGCCGGCCTCGCAAAATCAAGAACATTTTTGACAAGTCTATTTATTCTCTCAATTCCCCTGAGTGAATCATTTATCAATTCAAGCACCTGTGAGTCTCCAATCGCTTTTTTTGCCAGCATTTGAAGGTTCAAATTGATACCGGCGAGGGGGTTTCGTATCTCATGGGCAATACCCGCGGATAACTGTCCCAAAGAAGATAGTCTATCCATTCTTCTAATAAGATCTTCCGTCGCTCTGACCTTTGTCACATCCTGTATGGTTATTATTGTTCCGGAGCGGTTCCCCTCTAAATTTTTCACAAAAGAACTCTCTATTTCCAAAATAGCCATATCACCATTCTTCTTTTCAATGCAGACATCCACAATTTCATGCTTTGGTCCATTCTTGAGTGCCGCCTGCAACACCTCACGAACTGCCGTTGATTCTATTTCTTTGATATGTTTACCTGAAATGTCCGCGCGGCATATCTCGAGAATCTGTTCCGCTCGGCCATTTACCGATTGGACACATCCGCTACTGTCGATAGTTATAATTCCATTGGGGGAACTCTCAAAGATGTTCTCCGCCAAATTTCTCTCTGCAATAACCTGCTCATACAAAGTTGCATTTCTCAAAAGTACAGCTGAGTGATTTGCCATTATCGAAAGTATCTCCATGTCGTTTTTGGTAAATGCT
Source organism: Syntrophales bacterium (assembly GCA_026417625.1). Classification (NCBI taxonomy): domain Bacteria; kingdom Pseudomonadati; phylum Thermodesulfobacteriota; class Syntrophia; order Syntrophales; species Syntrophales bacterium. The sequence goes on from JAOACW010000014.1 coordinate 11,878, forward strand.
CCAATCCTGCTGGAGTACACACTCACAACACCCAGTACATCGCCTTCACATATCATCGGCACCGAAAGTACAGATTTTACATTACCAGACAAATCGTATCTCTCCGCACCTTCTTTTATGTTGTAAATTAATACTGGTCTGCCCGTCTCCACAACCTTATCCCAAATATTAATCGCCGGTGTATGAATCTTTTGATCAAATAGACATACACCTTTTCTCGACAATACTGAAATAGCGGTCCCATTCTTCTCCACCAGGAAAACTTCACAACCCTGAGCCTCGGTCATTTTCATCGCATTTTTAGCAATGACATCTATAAACTTTTTGATTTGATCAATAGTTACTGAACGATTTGTCAATTGCTGAAGTAAAAGAAGCTGATCTATTTTCCTCTTGTTCTGTGCATGTAATCGAGCATTTTCCACAATTATTCCCGCTTGATTCGCAAAAAAAGTGAAAAGTGAAATATCCTTTCTGCTAAGTTCCAATACCCCCTCCGTACTGTCTCCTTCTAAAACACCTATTACCTCCCTTTTAATTTTGAGAGGTGCCGTGATGGTAGATTTCCTCTTCCAGTACTCATCCATCTTACGGTCTGTCACTGTAATGCGAGGATCACTAAACCTATCCTTTATGAAGACCGTTTTACCTGTCCTCGCAACTATCGTTTCCTGACAGTTATGCTTATCCATGTGTAAAGGCCAAGTTAAAGCACGATGAACCTCCTCATCCGTAACAAAACCAGCTAGATACTTACACTCCAGTAACCTCGCCTCTTTGTTTACGAGAAAGATTGCCACTCGATTAAGCCCAAAAAATTTCTGTGTTTCCCTAACAATGGCGTTCAGAACGGTATCAATGGGAACAGGTCTAGTGAGCATTCGACCAATTGTCAGGATAGAAGAAAGGAGTTTTTCCTTTGTAATGGCCGTTTTTTTTCCACTGTTTTTCTCTAAACCGGCCATACTTTTTTACTCCCACCTAAGATTATGTTAACGTTAAGATGTTATAAATTTGCCTTACTGTCAAATATATTTACCTGAATACCGTACACCCACTAGAGTAACGGAAGGGGTACACTCAGTACCTCGAGATGTACCCCTTTTAAATCATTGGCAAAAACCCAACCTACAGTAAAAGTTATCTATGATCTTTAAAAGCCCTTCTCCATACCTGCTTCGTTTCCTCACTGGGTTCTACAACAAAATAGGGTTCCCAGCATTCCTTTGGTGCCGCCGGGAAAATATAACTGCACACAACAGCAGCGACCAAAGCAAGACCTACACCCCAAACTATCGCAGGGATATTCCATATGTTTTTCCACACCTCATGTATGGTTATGAACGAAACCAAGCCAATGATGCTTGATGCATAGGCTGCTGGACGATTCATTCTCTTCCAATATAAGCCGAGCAGAAGAGGTACAAAGAATGCTGCCGCCCAGACACCATGAGCCCAAGCAGCCAACATGGCAATAAATTCCGGAGGCCATATGGCAGCGATCGTCAGCAAAGCTCCTACCACCAAAATAATACCCCTTGTTACATTAATAAATGTCTTCTCAGGGATTGGTTTCTTGCTCAAGTTCCTCCACACGTCGTAGGTTATTGCCAAAGAGTTGTGAAGTAACATTGCATTAGCCGTAGAAAGTGCAGCTGCTAAAATGGCAGCAAGAATAATACCCCCGAGGAATGGATTCATGTACTGGGTTAGTAGCAGGGGAATAAGCCAATCACTTCCTTTTCCCGCAGGCATTGTTCCTATCAGTGCCCTTCCCCCCAAACCGAGTATCAAAATGGGTATGAAGCAAATAAAGATCACCACTATACCGTACTAAGCCATAAGCATGGCTGTTTTAACGTTTTTTGCCCCCATCATTCTAGCAGTCATATGAGGACTAACACCACCACCGAGAAAATTCGCCATAAAAATTCCAAAAAGTGTAGCACCCCCAAAGGTACCAATTGGATCAAGCATTGATCCTGGAGCAATGGGCTTCGCTGTCGCCACAGGTGGTGCTGTCATAAGTGCTATCTTCTGCCACATCGCATGCCACCCACCTACCAGATCCAAAACAACATACCCGCCAACAAAGAGGCCTATCACTATCATACTTGTATTTATAAGATCACCCCATGCCACGGTCCACATCCCGCCTGAAGCCGTGTAGAAAAGGAAAATCAGGAAGAAGAACACGGCCAACTTATAGGATAAACCTGTAACAGAAGACACAATCATGCCCACTGCTTTAATCTGCAGAATGATATAAGCAATGTATGCCATAACAGTTGCTATTGCTGCAATGATCTGCAACCCACTTCTATCAACGAGAGGCTCATACCTAAGCTTAAAAAACTCTGGCAGAGTCCTTGAAGGATGTTCAGGATAGCGGATCTTATAAGCTACAACACCCATCAGGGCCGTTGCAAAGAACCACCCCGCAAACCAACCAGTTACGGTCGGCATACCACGCATAAAGAGCATACTTGGTATACCCGTAACGGAACTGGCACTAATCCACGTCGCTACAAAAGCAGCGACGGTCAAAAGCAGCCCAAGACGATGGCCACTTGTCGTAAATTCCTTCAAATCCCTTACCTCAGCAAAACCACGGTTAGTTCCCCACACCAAAATAATGAGGTAAACAATTAAAATACTTCCAATGATAACATTTGCATGCATACGCTTTCTCCCTCCTAAATCATCGCAGACTACTTCTCGTCGTATTCATAAGGTTTCCAGAAAGAACCTGTCGCACCAAGTCTTTTGACACCTGATTTCTCAATCTTTCTAATGGCGAAAACCACCCAAAGTAAAAGAGCAAAAATAGATGATATCCAAAGCAAAAAAGGTCCGTACGTCTGAGGTGGAACTATGAAGAAATTTTCCATATGGCACCTCCATGTTTTAGTTTCGAACAGACGTTGGTTAAGAATGTCCTTACTGAATATCCCTCGGCACTAGTAATATGGGGATCTTTGCATCGTGATGAATAACACCATATGCAACACTACCCAGGAACGTTGCACCAATGAGACCACGCCCATGTGTGCCCATTACAATGAGATCAACTTGTTTTCTTTCAGCTTCACGAGCAATTTCAGCTGCCGGGACACCCGAACAGATCAGTATTTCACAGTGAATATTTTCCCTTTTAAATTCCTTTTCGATCTCTTCTAGATAGATGTTAGCGCCTTCTTTTAGATTCTCCTCAACAGGAGCGAGCACTAACCTATCAGTGGATCCTTCGGCGACACCGAATAATGAACGTAAAAGCGTCTCATCAATAACATGAAGTAGAATGACTTTTGCACCGAGATACTTCGCCAACCACAAGGTGTAACCCGCAGCCTTTTTCGATGTGGATGAACCATCAATGGCCAATAATATAGTCTTTATCATCTATAACACCTCCCCTCTGAGAACATCACTCCACCCAGATTATACAACCCGCACCTTGTGACAAACCACCACAAATGGCACATGCCGCGTACCCCCCTCCGTTTTGTCGCAAATTGTAGGCAGCTGTCATCATAATTCTCGCACCACTCGCTGTATTGGGATGACCGACGGCAATGGCACCACCGTTTACGTTGAGCTTTTGTTTAATCTCAAGATACCGGTCTGGGTCATAATCCAGAATAGGTTTCCGGGAAACTTCCCGAACCATTTCCGAGTAATCACTCTCAAGGAAACGAGTATTAGCCAGAAGCTTTGCAGATACTAGAGGCACGCACGCAAAGGCCTCGTTGATTTCGATGAACTTCATATCATCTACTTGAAGTCCAACTTCATCTAGGCAGCGCTTGATGGCAAAAGCGGGAGTTACGGGCATTATCCTCGGCTGAACAGCAATAGACGAAGCAGCAACGATCGTATAAAGTACCTCCAAACCCAAAGAATCCGCCTTCTCTCTTTTCATGAAAATCTGGGCAGCCGCACCATCATTCATCCCTGGCGCGTTACCGGCCGTGATGGTAGGATTTCCAAATACAGGCTTGAGCTTGGCGAGTTCATCAAGCTTTATCTCAGGACGGTACTGTTCGTCGATATCTAGCACCGTGGTGGAAATAACATTCCCCTTTTTATCCTTAGTTGTTATAGTATACGAAATCATCTCATTCTTAAAAAAACCACTTTTCCACGCTTGCCCGTATTTCACGTGACTCAAATAAGCAAACTCGTCTTGTTCCTCCCTTGTGATCCCGTACTCGACTGCCACATTCCCCGAATCCACAGCCACAGGCGCATAATCTTTGTAGCCCAGGGGAATGAGAGGATCCTCAACTAAAAATGACGTATGTCTTTTACCCTCCCAGCGAATACCCCTAAGCAAAAAAGGCACAGTACTGAAGCTAGTAGAGCCGCCAGCCATAACAACCTCCGCATAACCACCCCGGATACTGCGAAAAGCGTAAAGGGCCGCTGTCATTCCAGAAATGCAAGCCTGATCAAATGTCACGGAGGGTGTCTCTGGAGGTATACCTGCCTTAAGCATACTCTGTCGTGCAATTACCGGCGTGTAGGGATCCTTTGCATTTGTTGTATCACCATTCCCCCACCAGATCTCATCAATAAGGGCAGGCTCAAGGTTGACACGTTCCATTACTTTACTCATTGCTACTGCACCCAGATCATATATGTCCACATCCCGGAGACTTCCCCCAAAACGACCAAATGGAGTCCTGACCGCACTAACACAGACGATATCTTCTCTGTTTTTTTCAAACTTTCTCATTTTTCATTCCCCCAAATTGCTCATCGCGCCGATCCAATGGACTTTTGACCGGCTTTCTAAGCAGTTCTTTTTATTTTAGAATCTGAGCAGCGACGATTACTCTCTGAATCTGATTTGTACCCTCGTAGATCTGCGTTATTTTTGCGTCCCGCATCATCCGTTCTACAGGGTATTCCCTGCTATATCCATAGCCTCCAAAAATCTGAACGGCATCTGTCGTAACCTTCATCGCTGTATCGGAGGCAAACCATTTCGCCATCGAAGCAATACGGGGAATATCAGGGGAATCGGGTTCTGTATCGATAGTAGATGCTGCACGATAAACCAGTGTCCTCGCAGCTTCGACTCCGAGAGCCATCTCCGCCAACATCCACTGTATTCCCTGGAAGCTCGCGATCGGCTTTCCAAACTGAACACGCTCTTTTGCGTATTTGATGGCTGCGTCCAGGGCACCTTGAGCAACACCAACGGCCTGAGCGCCCACGGCAGGTCTCGTATAATTGAACGTTTTCATCAATATCCTGAAACCATTTCCCTCTCCCCCAAGTAGTCGATCCTCGGGAAGATAAATCTCCTCGAAAGTCAACTCTCTAGTATCAGATCCCCGAATTCCCATCTTGTGTTCCTGCTTGCCCACAGAAAAACCCGGGTCTCCTTTCTCAACAATAAACATGCTTATACCATTATGCCCCTTCTCCCTATCAGTGTACGCAAGAACTATTATGATCTCAGCCTCTCCACCGTTGGTGATAAAAATCTTCGAACCATTGAGAACGTACCCACCATCTACTTTTTTTGCGAACGTTTTCATGCCGGCCACATCGGAACCTGCACCCGGTTCTGTAATGGCGCAAGCCCCAAGGCACTGTCCCGAAGCCATCCTATAGAGGTATGTTCTTTTCTGTTCCTCCGTACCCCCAAGAAGAAGAGGGTCACTTGCGAGTGCCTGCGTGGTGAGTATAACCGATGTGGATGCACAGACTCTGGCTATTTCCTCTACAGCAATCACAAGAGAAAGCATTCCCGCACCTGCACCACCATACTCCTCCGGTACCTGAATCCCAAGAAGACCGTTTTCCACCAGCAATCTAAGGTTCTGTTTAGGGAATTCTTCAAAGGCATCAACATTAGCCGCTTTGGGTGCGAATTCTGTCTCCGCAATACGCCTAACAGTATCACGTAGCATTTTCTGATCCTCTGTGAGTCTGAAGTCCATCTCATGCCTCCTGAACTTACTCTTTTTCTCCTTCTTACCTGAACTATTTGTGTCTACTTCTTTTGATAGTTATAGAAACCTATTCCCGTTTTTCGTCCTAAACGGTTCTCCTCTATCATTTTCCTGAATAGGGGCGACGGCTTGTAACGCTCCTCTTTCGTCATTTCATACATCGCTTCCATAGCGAACGCGCAAACGTCAACTCCTGCAAGGTCCATAATCTCAGCTGGTCCCATCGGCCAGTTACAGCCGAGTTTCATGGCCTGATCGATATCTTCTGCAGTCGCTGTACCGTTTAAGATCATATTGCAGGCTTCGTTATAGATGAGACAGAGAAACCGATTTACAATGAACCCAGGTATATCTTTCACCACAATCGGCGTTTTACCAAAACGCTTACATAAATCGACCGTCCGATTGGTTGTTTCATCGGAGGTCATCTCCCCGCGGATGACCTCAACCAATCTCATCAACGGAACGGGACTAAAATAATGAGTCCCAATTACCCGTTCTGGTCTTTCCGTTACTGAAGACAATCGCGAAATCGGAATCGTAGAAGTATTACTTGCCAGAATCACATCAGCGGAACAAATACGATCCAGTTTTTTGAATATCTCTTGTTTCAGTTCCACCTTCTCGAAAACTGCCTCAACAACCATAACGGCACCTTTTACAGCCTCTTCCAGATCTGTAAAAACGTATAACCGAGAAATTATTTCATCTGCCTGGTCCTGAGTGAGGGATCCTTTTGCCACTTTCCTATTGATGAAATTTTTAATGCTGCCTAGTCCTCGCTCGAGGATAGACGTAGAGGTATCCACAATATGGACTTCGAATCCACTCTCTGCAGCAACCTGGGCGATACCTGAACCCATAGTCCCTATACCTATAACCGCTATCTTTTCCCCCATTACAATTTCCTCCTGTAAGTGATCATTCTTCCTGCAATTCACGGTGTTTTTTTCTTGTTAACAAAATCACGCATCTTGCTTTTTTGCTCTTCAGTTGAAAAACATAAGGCAAAACAGTCAATCTCAAATAGAGAAGCCGATTCAAGATCCATCTCCAATCCCTTATTGATGGCCGATTTAATAAGTGTGATGGCATGAGGACTCCGCATTGCAATCTTCTCGGCCAGAGCAATCGTATCCTCAAGAAACGACACTTCGGGGAAAATATAGTTAATCAAACCAATCTTAAGGGCCTTCTGTGCCTCTATCATCTCACCCAAAAAGCAAAGCTCCTTTGCCCTAGTAATTCCAATGATTCTGGAAAGACGCTGTGTACCCGCTGATCCTGGCATTATACCTAGGTTTATCTCCGGAAGACCAAACCGAGACTTTTCCGTTGCAGTGCGCAAATCACAGGCTAACGCATATTCGAGACCACCACCGAGGCAGTAACCGTTTATTGCGGCTATAACTGGTTTCCTCAGGTTCCAGATCTTATCGACCACCTTTTTAGCCGCAAGGGCATACTCCCGTGCTTCCATAGGGTTTTTGTCCATCATTTCCCTTATGTCAGCTCCCGCAATAAACGCTTTCCCTCCCGAACCCTTTAAAATAACAACGCTAATGTCACTCTCTGCCTCTGCCCTATAAAGAGCTTCTAGCAACCCAACGTTAACCTCTGTATTGAGCGCATTCAGCGCTTCTGGGCGGTTGATTGTAACAATAGCTATGGAATCTCTCTTTTCGTAAACTACAACTTCTGAATTTCCCATGAACTCTCACTCCTCAAAATTGTTCGCATTACTTTTTGAGAAAAACTCCTGTAGGATCACATTCCTCACGGAGGATGCGAATTAATTCTTCATCTGGATGTTCAGTTTCTTTCACATCATCCGCAATCTTCAGGTCCCAACCGGTTGCGGCCTTAATCTCCTCCACAGTTACCCCTGGGTGATACGACTCCAGGTACATTTCCCTTGTTTCTGGATGGAATCGAAGTACCCCCAGAGTAGAAATAACAACACTAGGGCCGCCGCCGGGTAATCCGTACCTCTCCCTTTCGCGACCTCCGTTGAAGTAACCCGGAGTTGTGATAAAATCGACTCGTTCTGGAAACCGCTGCTTCTCGTGCAGCATAATGATTATTGACCGCTTGCAACCCGTTCCAATATCGTTAGATCCACCACTACCTGCGAAACGGACTCTGGGTGATCGATAATCACCTATAACGTGGGTGTTAAGGTTGCCGTACTTATCGATCTGTGCCCCTCCTAGGAATCCCACATCGACTTCACCAGCATGCACCATGCCTAGAGCATCCATTAAGCCCCCTTGCATAGCTGCACCGGGAACAAGGACAGAATCGGCAACTGAAAATGGGGTTTTCAAAGGTCTGCAATCAATGGCACCTGATTCGTAGAGGACGACCATATTTGGTGCATGGGTCTTTTTCGCAAGAACAGAGGCTAATAGCGGCAGACCTGTACCCACGATCACCTTTTCGCCATCCCTCAATTCTCTTGCTGCCGCTACGATCATCATTTCCTGCCGTGTAAATGTTGAATAATCGGTCTTCATAACAAGCCTCCTAAAAACCATAATTAACAGAGGGAGCACTCATATCCCGGGCTCTAAGCGCAAGGAAACGCTGTATTCCGAACTCATCGATATACTTCTTCAAATACTCCTTTCTATCAGCTACCCCGTAAACCCACTTATCCATGAAGCTCTGCCAGCCCTCAATTGTTCGTGATTCACGGATGTATTTGAAGATAAAATCCCTATCCACGTCGTAATAACCCTGAACGTGTTTAGGATGTGCTCCAAAAGGTTCATGTACAACAGCACATACTTTATAAGCAGGAAGTACCGTTCGGTTTGGGTCCCTACCTATGGCCTCCCGTGACACAATCTCCTCACACGATACGATGACCTTTTCACAAGCTCTCATGCTCCAAGGCATGTCCCCCAAGATACCCCACATTTGGCAGTTCCCCTCCTCATCAGCCCGTTGAACATGGCAATATCCTATATCTGGTTTCAATGGCGGTACGAGAACATGCTCGAAACCAGATCCAAAGGGATCTTTCATAACCTTTACCTTGTTCTCGTCCATCCACGAAGAATATTTGACCATGTCACTGCCTTTCATTGAATTTATTGGTACGTAGGGAAGACCAAGGGCGCCAGCTAAAAAGCGGACCATCATGGCAAAATTCGTGTAATCCTCCATTTCTATTCTGTAGGGGATACCCTTCTCCATGGCACGCCTAAAACAATAGAGTGGACCGAACACCTCCATCCAGACGTACGAGGAAATTATTCGGTCTACACAACCCGCCCCTATTAATTGGTCAGCGTGTTCGTTGAAACTGGGGGTGCAGATGGTAAGATGACACTTTTTCTGTCTTATAATTTCATGGGTTATGGCGTAAGATATCGCATGAAAAAAACCTCCGATCGCAACGACCATTCCATCCTTGATATACCTGGAAACAGCCTCTTTTGCAGTCATTACTTTGGATTCTTTCATTTAAAAATCCCTCCTAAAATGACTTTCTAAAACCTCCCATAAACTTTCGACCAAACATCAGGGTAACCCTAACACACAAACCCTCTTCCCTTTCAGTATTGGTCATGAAGAATCACCCGTATGAAAAAGCTATTACAGTGGAAAAGCAAGGCTAGTACCAGACTTTAATCCCAGATAAATACTTGAATTCGCTAACTAATTAGTTAATCGCTTAAGTGCCACCATTTATGGGAAACTTCACGAAAAGATGAAATAAAGGTAAGGGTAACAAAATAAGGATGCGATCAGTGGATACAATCTATCAACTGCGAAAGATCATAACCAAATACTTTAACTTTCACCATTTCCTTAAACTTTGGTAAAAAGTTTTGACAATAAGGTTTTTGGTACATGCGTGTACTGCCGATAAAACTTCATAATCGCATAATTCTGTAAATACAATTAGCTACACGATCGTTTGTCATTTCTTATCCCCAAGATAAACAAAGCATCCTCCTATTTGGGTGTGAAGATTTTTCATCAAGATTTCAAACACCCGTAAAATCCCTGTAACACAAAACTGATATGCAGCATCCACGGAATAAATACATTCAACGGAGGATGTGTCTATGAGAGAAAGATTTAAACGTTTCAAAATTACTTTCAGTCTGGTTACCACTCTATTTTTACTTACGGTGACCCTTTCCTGGTCAGCTGACGAAAACCTAATCAGATTGCTCCAAGAGAAAAAATACCTAACAGAAACAGAAGCTAGCAGTTTACTGGAGCAGGTAAAATCGAAAGAAAAAAAGGAAAGAGAAGAAATAAAAAAAGATATTCAAGACGAAGTGAAGAAAACACAACTCCCACCGGCATTGAAAGGACTCAAAGTAAGTTCCACGATATTCTTTTACTGGGAGAATAAAAATACCAATAAGGACAGCCTGAATAAATTCGTTCTGGAACGTGCATATCTAACCGTCGCTAAAGATTTTTCTGAAAACCTCGCCATGAACCTAACAGCAGACCTCTTCACTTCAAAGGATACCAACGATAAGGGAAACGGTCTGGAATTGAGGGTGAAATACGCCTATGTTGATGCAAAATTTCTAGGTACCTCAACCAAAATAGGCATGGTACCAACACCCTCAGATGCATACGACAGCTCCATCTGGCCTTACCGAGTCCAAGGGAAAAATTTTCTTGATGCTCTAGGAATTATGTCGTCCGCCGACCTGGGAATCGTCAACCAGGGGAATATAGGAGAAATGGAAAGTGATTATTATAAGTACGGTAGCAAAACTTTCGGAGGACGTTGGGGTGGATGGATGATAGGCTTATATAACGGCCCTGGGTACAATCAATCAGAAGAAAACAACAATAAAGTGATTTCTGGTCTCGTGTATGTCCGTCCCATGCCTACTATACCTATTCTCAAGGGCTTGCAACTTGCCTATGTTGGAAGCTATGGAAAAAGCAACAACAAATTTGATTCAAAATTTGGTCCCACAAAGGAGTATCCAACATGGAGAGTAAATGTCGCCCAGGCTTCTCTTGTGCATCCGTTCTTTACACTTATGGGTCAATACTACTTGGGGAAAGGGACCAAGGACTCTAAAGAAGAAAAAGAAAGGGAAGGTTATCTGGTGGCAGGTTTCATACGGGCACCTATGATTGAAAAGTTAAGAGTTTTCGGGAAATATTACACATACGATCCCGACAAAAATAGAATAGCCACTCCTGCTAATAAGAAAGATGAGTACAGAGTGTACGTTTTAGGTTTATCCTACGACTGGAGCAAAGAATTCATGCCGTTCATTGCATGGGAAAGGGAAGATAACAAAGCTTACTCAACTCGAGAGGACTACGATCGTTATCAGGTAGGGTTCCAACTAAAATTCTAAAATAAAGTGCAAAAGCTGAATAGCTGACGGGGGGGGGAAATTACTTCCCACCCCGCTTCTCACAAACTGAGCTGTAAAAAATTATAAAGGGTTAGCAAGTTCGCTAACCCTACTTTTCTTTATTAAAATGGGCGATCCGGGACTCGAACCCGGGGCCTTTGGTTCCGGAGACCAACGCTCTATCCACCTGAGCTAATCGCCCATGCATTGAATTTGCTATTAACTCTTTCTCAGATAACCGTCAACTATTCGCTAATTTAGAAATTTTCTTCCGGCAGAACACCTTTAAGTCCTTCATCAACAATAATTTTTACAGGCCAGCTCCTATTCATCGTGTAAATATGAATGCCAATCACATCTTCCTCAACAAGACCAATCGCCTGCTCCACAGCGAACTCCACACCGTATTTTTCCAACTCCTCCGGTTTGTCTTTGAAACGCTCAACTTTATCACCTAGCTTCTTGGGCACAGCCGGTTTAGCTAAGTCGATTATACGGAGAAATTGCTTGTAATTCATCAGGGGGAAAATACCTGGAATTATAGGTACACCTACCCCCGCTTTCATCGCTAAATCACGAAATCGATAGAACTCATCATTATCGAAGAACAACTGGGTAATAACAAAGTCTGCACCTGCATCCACTTTACGTTTCAGATTCTCTATATCCACTTGCAAACTCGGAGCTTCCGGATGCTTTTGCGGATAACCAGCAACACCAATACAAAAATCCCCACGGGAAAAGATAAACTCGACCAACTCATTGGCATAACGGAATCCCCCCTCCATTGGTATAAAGCGAGGCATCCCTTCCGGCGGATCGCCTCGAAGGGCGAGGATGTTCTCAATTCCTTTCTCCTTAAGTTCCTCAAGAATCGCCGCTATATCCGACTTCGTCGCGTTAACGCACGTCAGATGAGTAAGGGCCGTCTGTTTATACGTGTTTTGCACCCTATCTGCGATCTCTATCGTCTTATCCCTTGTCTTTCCACCAGCACCGTAGGTTACAGAGATGAAATGGGGATTATAAACGGCGAGCTCTTCGATTACCTTGTAGAGACTCTCCACATTTCCCTCCCTCACGGGGGGAAATACTTCAAAGGACAGAGAAAACTTCCTCTTCGCTAATCCATCTCTGATCTTCATCTCTGACATTACCTCTCTTTGTATGCATGTAAATTACTATCTTTTACAATTCTATATCCTTCATAACAAATCACGTGTTGTTTGTAAAATCTTCCATGTGCTATTAGTAGTAAGAAGAGGGAAGAAATGACGATGAAGAAAAAATACAATGAATCTTCAATAAAACTCCTCCCCATTCTCCTTGTATTACTCACACTTCAAGGAATTACGCCTAATTCCAGTTTTGCAACAGAAACAAAAATCATGAATATCCGTCATTGGTCAGGACCAGACCATACTCGTGTCGTTATAGATGCATCGAAAGATATAGATTATACTATCACAAAGACCACTACAAAATTGAGGATAAAACTGAGGAACGCATCTATTGAAAAAAAACTGAGTCGTCGTTACATCATTGGAAAAGCTGGTGTACAAAGGATCCTCCTAAGCACAGTATCACCAAAACTTGTTCTTATGGATATTTACCTTTCGGGCAAAAATGAAACAAAGGTCTTTTCTCTGCCCAGGACAAAAGAGAAACCTCCCCGCCTCGTCATCGATGTTCTAGTTCCTGAAAAGACAATAGTGGAAAGCAACAAAAGGAAGAAGATTCGTGCTGAATGGAAAAGAACAATCATAGTAATAGATCCCGGTCACGGTGGCGACGATCCAGGCGCCGTTGGACCCAATGAGACTCAGGAAAAAAAGGTGGCTTTGAATGTAGCAAAAAAACTTCAGTATTTGCTGAACAGAGAACCAGGTTTCAGGGCTTTTCTCACCAGAGATGGTGATTACTACCTCTCCTTGCGGAGAAGGATAAAAGTAGCACAGGATTACGGAGCTGACGCGTTTATCAGTCTCCACACAGACGCTGAAGAAAATGGCACAGCCCACGGAGCTTCTGTTTACACACTATCCCTTGGTGGTGCTAGCAGTGAAGCAGCAAAGATCCTTGCACAAAAAGAAAATTTTTCTGACATCACTGGGGATTCAGGAATCGATACGGAAGCTGGAGCTATTATCCTGAATATGAAACAGACAAACAACATAAATCGTTCTCGTCAAATGGGAAATCTGATACTCAAGCACCTCTCAACTGTAAACAGCCTCAAATACTCAAGTGTTCAAGAAGCTCCTTTCACAGTGCTAAAGCTTCCCGAAATACCATCCGTTCTTGTGGAACTGGGATATATCTCCCATCCCCAGGAAGAAAAGAAACTGAAAAAATCTCAAGTGCAGAGAGAGATGGCTCTTACCATCAAAAAAGCAATTTTGGAATACTTCCACCAAAACGAAAGATCTGCCACCGGAGATGGGAAAACATCGGAAGTCTCGAAGGTTGGTTCCGTCCATTCAGGAAAAAGAACCAAGGTTTCACCGATAGACAATCACCACTCCGAGAAAAGATTTCTCTTTCACATAGTAAAGAAGGGTGAGACGCTCGAAAAAATTGCGCGCAAATACAAGACAACCGTTACAACTATCAGAAAGAACAACCCCGACAAACAATTAGATCCCCTTTATGTGGATGAAAAGTTACGGATACCAAAAACGTAAAACAAGGCATCACACACGGGTTAATCGTCTCTTAATCTCACAAAGACGACTTGAAAATCGCTCGCTTATCAATTTTTCCCTTTCCTTCCACAATGGGTCATAATCGGGATTGGGCATGACAGCGGAACCACGGATCCCTTTTAACGCCAAACGCTGCATATAAGATTGAGACCATTCCATCATTTCTCTTTCCCTTGTTCGATTGAACTCTCTAAGAACGTCTTTTAGAGGATCTACATTGGCACCCAGAACTTTTTCAAGAAACTCAAAGATCCGAACGTTTTCTTCACTATCGGGTTTGATCCGGTCTAGAGCTTCACCAATCAGAAAAATGTCAGGATCGAGAATATCTCTATCCCACTTTTCCATTTCCGCATGCACATCCCTATCACTAAGCCTTCCATCTATGTATCCCTGAAGAATACCCCTACCTTTCCCCTCCAGTTCCTTTCTCTTCATATTTATCCGCTCTTCGGGGGTGATTGTCATACCCTTCGTCTTCTCCATAATCAGTTCCAAAGTGCTTTTTATCTCTGCCATAATCGCCTCCCTAAAAGGATTTCCCTAAACGGCAAGCTCTACAATATCACCGTCATTCAAAATATAATCACGTTGAACCCGTTGTCCATCCCTGACTGTCTTTCCCCATATACGGGCATACTTCAAACGGTTCTTGAAATCTTTGTGAATTTTCTCCGCCAGCTCCTCCAGCTTTGTGCCCTGAGGAAGCACGAATGGCTCCGTGAGATCAGGCTCTTTACCCGGAGGCTTCGTGTAGACACGGATAATTCCTGCGTGTGCGTATATCGTATCTAGGAGTAGCATGAGATTGTGCCCCGTTTTTGAAGATACTCCAACAACAGGTAACACCGGTTGGGCTAGCTCCAACAATATATCCAGATACTCCTTGTCCTCCGGGCTATCCATTTTATTGGCAACAAGAAGCATTTTCTTAACGGTTGGCCTTTTAGTTAAAGTCTGAGGAATTGCACAATTAGTGGAAAAAATTCTATTTTCATAAAGAATCCTCATGGTCTCCTGATACTGTTCCACAGGGTCAGCAAGAAGATCAACAATGACGAGAACCATATCACCTCTTCTTATAAGATCCATAAGACCGGCATCAGTGTACTGCTTTGTTATTGGCGGAGTGTCGATCAACTGAAACTGTATGTTTTCGTATGTGGCCATACCCGGTACCGGTTTATGCGTGGAATGAGGAAAAGGAGCAACTTCCGTCGGTGCGTTTGTCAACATAGCTACCAGAGAGGATTTTCCCGTATTTGGTAAACCTGTAACCACTATCTGAAGAGCCCCTTCTTTTTCTATGCTGTATGCGGTCTTGTGTCTTGCCACAACCTTCTTCTGAGAAGCCTGACTTCTCAGTTTGGAGATCTTTTCCCGAAGCATGGCCTTCAATTTGTCCGTACCCTTGTGCTTGGGCATTACGGCCAACATTTCTTCCAACGCTTCGATCTTCTCCTCCGGCGTAGCAGCCTTCCTATATTTTTCCTCTGCTTCAAAATACTGAGGTGGCAAATTTGCAGGCATATTACTTTGCTAGATCTCCGATAAACTTTCCATCCCTGTATATTAGCTCATCATCGGCCCAGATCTCCCCTCCACTCCTGAGATCGCAAATAAAATCCCAGTGAATGGAAGAGACGTTTTTGCTTCCCGTTTCGGGATACCCCGCACCTATTGCAAGATGAAACGTGCCACCAATCTTTTCATCAAAGAGTATCTGTTTGGTAAAACGTTTTATTCCTTCGTTAGTTCCAATTGCAAACTCACCAACGTACGACGCCCCTTCATCGGTCTTAAGCATCTGGAGTAAGAATTCTCGGTTCTTCTCTGCCCTCGCTTCTACAACCTTACCTTCTTTAAAGACAAATTCCACTCCAGAAACCTCTCTACCCTGATAAATAGCGGGATAAGAAAACTTAACATAACCTTCAATTCCATGCTCCACAGGACCTGTAAAAACCTCACCATCAGGCATGTTGTGATGTCCGTCGCAACTGATAAAAACACGGTTATCAGTCTTAATAGTTAGGTCCGTCTCCGGACCTAGGATGCGAAAATGTCTCCTTTTCGACAGCCACTCGGCAAGACTCGCCTGCCACTCCGAAAACCTCTGCCAATAACCGATAGGATCACTATCATCTGGCATGCACGCCCCATAAACAAAATCCTCGTATTCCTCCAAACTCATCTCTGCATCCTGGGCATAGGCATTCGTTGGAAACAAAGCGAGTGTCCAGCGGAGATGACCTTCCGCAGCCCTTTTCAAAAAAATGTCCATCAACTCTTTTCGGCCCTGGTTACGGAGAACAACCTTTGCCGGATCTACATTACTAAGCGCCTTTGTGTTATCCGTTCCCACTATGTTTATCATCACATCGTAAGTCTCAACACCCATAAGAACCGGCGGGGGCACGTGCTTCAATTGCTCATCCGACCCGTAACGATACATAATCTCTTCCATTTCAGGAAAGTTTAGCATAATCAGGGGAAATCCCCCAGTTTTTAACACAAAGGCCTGTATCTCTTTAACAAGAGGAATGGCAAGAACACTACTGTTAATCATGACCTTATCATTCGGTTTTACTCCTGAAGAGTATGCAACAATTAACTCCGCGTATTTTCTAATCCTCGAATCCACCATATCAAACTCTACCTATCAATAAACAGTCTTAATGGTTTTCAGGTCCAGCGTTCCTCATCTCACATATACTAAATAACCGCCGAAATGTCACTCCAACTTCCCCCAAACCCAGCGGTAATATCCTTAAGACGTAAACCCTCTATTAACAAAACCTGCACCCGCGATGAACCGTTCCATTTAGGGGCAGACGGAAGACAACGTATTTCAGTATACATCCGTTTTGTAAAGCCCCATTCAACCGTATTCAACCTTCCAAAAATATCCTTCGGAATAGAATGCTTTCATTGAATCCTTCAAATTGATCCACTCCTCCATGAAGATACCATCTCTAATCACTCGTACAGCCACTCTACACACCCCTTTACGAGTCCTTCTATCTCATAAACAGGGAAGGAAATCTCTCTGTACAGCGAAATTATACTTTCTGCATCGAGTCGGACAAAGTCCTGCTCGTTAATGGTAATGAACATGCCGCCCATCTCCACAGCGCCAGGGCTTATCGCTATTTTCTCATTACCCTCTCTATAAAAAGCATCGGGACGACCCTTAATACGTGGAAATATAACAATCCGCCAGAGACTATCAAAATAACTGGCTATAACATTTAAGAGCGGTTCACCTTCCACCTTCGAACAACGTGCAAGAACCTTCACAAATCGTTGGATTGCCGTAAATAACCTTGAGGAATCATCTCCCGCAATTAAAACACCCCCACGTTCATTAAAAGATGGAACAGAAAAAATAACACCGTTTATCTCTATATATCTATCCCCTTTTCCCTTAGCCAGCACACTATCCGCAGGTAGCATACCAGTGGGGTAAATCTGAAAGTGATGGTGCTCGGGGATGGATGCTCCACAGTGAGGACCGTTGTAAAATATACTAAAGCCGGGAGAGAAATCATAAGCCAGCTTCAACATCCAGGTTAATCCAGAAATGAAATCCTGAGGAACGTGTTTAGCGGTTGTAGCAGTGAAGTGAGGAGTGAAAATTGGTCGAGGATTACACAGGACAAGGTACTCATCAAAATAAACAACGGCCTGTTGCTCATAGGGTAATCTGGATAAACAGAGTGGACAAAAATCCTCCTCGTTAGTATTCGGCTCAGTTTTGGCTAATACATTTGCCATTCTCGCGGGATTCCACTGAATCTTCAACACTTCATCACCAATCTTCACTTCCCTGTACCACGTACATTGCACCTGAGTCACAATCTCCGCATACTCACGCCAGCTCGCCAGCTGACTGTAATGAAGGTGCCAACAAAGGTCGCTGAGTCTAACACCCCTGGTTGCTCCTTCATAAGTCGCAAAAATTCTTTTTGAGTGAGCAATATGCATTTTTAAAAGCTAAACCATCAAATTCATCTTCTTCCTTGTGAGAATTTCCAGTGTTCTCAGACCATCCTTGTACGCATCGTTTTCATTTTTCCTGAGGATGGATAGGTTAGCATCAGTGTTTCCTCCCCACCGCCGACACAGGTAAAGGTTCTCATAGATCCTTCCAATTGGGTAAAGACGGGAAATTACAAGGGCCACCGCATAATCCTCACCATAGCCAACATCAGGAAAAGAAATCCTGCGTATAATATCCGTTCTGTACGCTCGGGGGGCCCCGATTCCATTCACTCTCAGAAGATTATTATGGCCGTTCTCCTCCGTCCACTCCCTGTGCTGCACTAAACCAGGAGGGATAGGTAAAAGATGTTCATCAACGGTAGTGTAAGAACCAACTACCATGGCAGCATTTCCAACACGGAGTCGATGAACAAGAGATTTAAGCACATGCGGACCGGCATACACATCATCAGAATCCAACTGAACTGCGAATCGCCCACAATAAGAGGAAAAAACGGCCTCATTCCAGCAACCCCCTATTTTTAGATCTCTTCGACTGGGAATCACATGGATCACTTGCGGAAACTCCCTGGCCATGTTAACAATCACATCCGAGGTTCCATCCGTGGAATGATTGTCTACCACAATAACATTAAACTGAAAGTCGGTCTCCTGCATAAGTGCCGATCTAATGGCATCAGCAATGGTTTGAACGCGATTCTTCACAGGAATAATAACACTAGCCTCCACAGGGTATCTATCATCTTCTAAAGGGGGTGGCATTTCTCTAGGCCCGAGGTAGGCCCCTATCCGTTTCAGGTGTACCGTGGCCGATCTTTCCATTTCTTCCTGATAACGCCAATTGACAGGATCCACATAATCAAAAATAGCAGAATCACCCTTCTTTACTACCCCTTGGTAGTCGACCTCATAAAGAAACTCACGGAGATGGTATACATGGTAATGAGTGGAAATTTTTAGACGTAAGTCATACCACCCGGCATATTCAACACCTGTCACGATGCCGTACATCGTTGTAACTCTCCCTGAAGCCTCTGTGGAATAAAGAACAACAGGCCCTAAATCAAAATCATCACGAATAGAACCGAGTTGGTAATCGTTCAACGGATGTTCTTGATCGCCAGATGCCTCCCGCTCTATATAATCTGCATATACCATACCTGCACCACTCTCCGCCGCCTGCAAAAAACGACGTACGAAAAAAGGCCGAGGGCAAATAATACCCTTTTTAATAAACAAGAAAAAAGGGGTTCTCACAGAGTTCAAGACTGCACCTACAGTCTCACCCGCACCTATACTGCTTACGTACAGTCTCTCGCTGGTCAAATCTTCGGGAATGATCGGCGAAACGCTCCCATCCATCAGTACTAGCACTCTAAGATTAGGAATGTCCCTCTTCAATACTTCCCAATTACCAATCCCAGCACCTGACGGAATTACCAACGTTAACATCTAAAACGCAACTGCCTCCCGGCAATGCATCAACAGCGAACTTAGATTCTTGAGCGTTCCGAGCTTTTCCGCCACAGCTCCCAGATATTCAAGTGCCCGTGGAATGTAAGTAAGAAAAATACGCTTCCCCTTCACCGTTCCTAGAAATCCAAACGCTCCCAAGGCCTGCATCAAACGCTGTGCAGCAGCAGAGAGAAAAGTATAGTAAAAATCATCCCAATGGATACCGTCTCTTATCAAATTATAATAGAACCTCAAAAGTTCCAGTCTTCGACCATCATCTATAGACACATAGGGATCGTACAGGATTGACGCCACATCATAAAGGGGATTACCCCAGCGCAATCCCTGGAAATCTACAAAATGAGGCTTACCGTCTTTTATCAAAATGTTTTGGGATTGAAAGTCTCTGTGTACATAACCGCTTGGACCATTCAGGATACAAGAACTGATTTCACGTGTCTCTTCCTCAAAGTGGCGAATTTCTTCACTACTTAGATCGATACCACAAACCCCTTTCACAAACCTCTCGAGAAAATAGGACCTCTCCCATATGTACAGATCTTCATCAAACGGCGGCATAGAACACGCACTCAACCTCTCCGCAAGGCTACCTCCAGATAGAGTGTGAAGGGGATATATAGCCCTCAGAGATCTCCTGTAAAGTTCACATAGCTCTTCCCAGGAGCCATCACGGAAATCATAGAGAGAATGACGCCCCACATCCTCAACAACCAATAACCCCGATTGTTTATCGTGATAAAAGACACGAGGTACAGGAACACCCAGCAGTCTTAATATCTCAGATTGAGCTTCGTAAAGTGAATTCTCCTCAACGTCCTTGTTGTACCTGATAACCACCACGGAACCCCAACTCCACTCAACTCTAAAAAAGAACCGATCAGAGCCTCCCCAATTTAACTCCTCCAAGCTGAGAGGCTCATCGCTACTTATGGAAAATAGGGATAGGAGAACATCCCTCACAGATCTCTCCTAAAAAGGAATCTTGGAATTCAACGCCAAGTACGACTCTATAGTACCTACATCCCACCAGCTGCCCTCGTCGATCACCACTGCACCTAACTTCTCCGGCTCCTGCCTTAAAAGTTCAATCATAACTGAAACCATATCTGCCCAAGCACCTGGTTCAAAACGCTTCAGAAAAGGGCGGGATACAACACAAATCCCTGTAAATACACAAATTTTGGAAAATTCTGCACCTAGAGCAAAGCGAATATCCACAATGTCGCCTCTACTATTTAAACCTACGTTTCCCAGCTTATCGTCACTACGCAATGCAAGAGTAACTTCCCTGTCTTTCTTCCTGTGGTTCCTAACCAAAGGCAATAGTGGAAAATCAGCAATAACATCACCATTATAAACGAATATCTCATCGTCATTTTCCGTCAAAAGATCTTCAATGTTTTTCAATCCTCCACCTGTTCCAAGCAACACGGGCTCGTATCGGAACACAATGGGTATCCCCTTCCACTGCCCGTCGGAAAAAATCTGCCTGTATTTATGAGCCAAATAGTGAGTATTTACTATAAAGCGCCTAACTCCTTCTCTAGCCAGATGCTCCATAGCATAGGAAATCAAAGGTCTACCCCACACAGAAAGCAGGGGTTTGGGGCACTCAAATGTGAGGGGTCTTAAACGTTCTCCACATCCAGCACCTAGTATAAAGGCCGTTTCAATCATCTTCATAGGTAAAGCCTTTTGAGCTGAACGCCCCGGAAAAAGTGTTTTAGAATTTCTTCAGCGGAAAATCCCATCCTTGCCATACTGGCAGCGCCAACCTGACAGAGTCCGACCCCATGACCCCAACCGGCGCCGAAGAAGGTAAAATGCTCAGGAATTCCTTTTCCATCCCGATCTGCGACGACCACAAAAGCACTACTTAACAGAGAACTCTCCGAAAGCCACCGCCTAATCTCCAGTTCCTTACCCACAACCAAACTTCGCTTTGATCCGTCTATACGCAAACGCACGATGCGTCCTGAAGGTCCCCTTTCTATGGGTATTATGTCTTTCAATATACCAAAGTCTATGCCCGATTTCCGGAAAATAATCTCCTCCAACTCTTCCCTCTTGTATTTGACAGACCAGCGGAATATTTGACGAAACTTTAGGTCGGACGGTGGTAAAATTTTCTCCAGAAATTCTCTATCTTCTACATTACAGTAAGCAGGAGGAGATGTAAACATCCATGACATTGCCGTTTCTTCGTCGTTACAGAAACGAAATTCCACTTCCCCATCAGAAACAGCTCGAAGGTACGGCACCTGCAGAGGACCCCATACGTTGCCGTAATCCTCTGTGATACCCCCGCACACTTTATGATATCGTGCATCGCATATGTTATCACCGTGACAAATCACATATCCCCTAGTACTCTCCACAGCGGCCTTAATCCTATCTGCACCCCTTAACGGTACACCTCTGTATCGTTGACAATGGTCATCAGCACACACATGAAAATGGCGATGATCTTCCCGATCGTACCATCGTATAACTTCTGCCTCTGTCTCTCGGCGATCGTTTACAATCTTCCCTCTGCCTTCCGGGTACATTATACCCGCAAGGATCCAGCTACGGGCCACAATTGCCTGAGCCATGAGGAACTCATCCGGAGCCAAGGGGTTCATTTCTGAAGCAACTACAATGGCAAGATAACGTTCCAAGGGGAGCTCATTAACGAGACGAAGGGTCTCTCCCTCTTCCAGTTCTACAACCATATGCCCGGGAAACATCTGAACGGTTCTTTCTGGACCGTCATAGGTTTTCCCCACCACCACATCGTTGAGAGAAAAGAAGGCCTCATCCTCACCCCTTAATATGAGGGTTTCATGGGCTACCGTAATGCTTCCTTCTCCATCCATCATGCATATTTTGCCATCACGGACATCTATGCGAAAAGTGTAAGGACCAAAAACTTCTCCGTGTATTGTAAACACACCCCGGAATTCACCGGAAATCCTCTTAGCATTCTCTATTATACCTACCTTGATCGACGGTTCCCCATTCATAAACAACGTTCACTACAAATCCTTAGTCTTTGCCTCCTCCCACAACCTATCCATTTCCTCCAGTGAAACTTCGCCTAACTTCATCCCCCGTTCCCTTATTTTTTCTGATACATAGGTGAAACGACGAGCAAATTTATCCACAGTTTTGCGCATAAGCCCCTCGGCGTCTACACCAATAAAACGGCACAGATTGACCATTGCAAAGAGACAATCACCAATCTCTTCCGCCACTCTGTCTCTGTTTTCGTCATGCAAAATTTCCCTAAGTTCCCTCCATTCTTCTTCTACCTTATCGACAACACCGTTTACGTCTGTCCAATCGAAACCAAAAGCCGACGCCTTTTCCTGAATAAGCTGAGCCTTCATAAGTGCAGGCATAGAACGGGAGACACCCGCAAGAAGATCGCTCTTGTCTTCTACTTTTCCCTCAATATCTCTTTTGATCACATCCCAGTTCTTTTTTATTACTTCCACGTCTTGGATCCTCTCCGGACCGAACACATGGGGGTGACGACGTATCATCTTGGCCAATACATTGGTCACAACATCTTCCAGGCGAAACATACCCTCATCCTCTGCCATACGGATGAGAAAGAGTACCTGGAACAAAAGATCTCCCAATTCTTCGCTAAGCCCCTTAACATCTTTTGCTACTATGGCATCAACGACCTCGTAGGTTTCCTCCAGTAAGTAGCGACATAAATCATCGAAACTACGGCTACGATCCCAAGGACAACCATTTGGACCCCTTAGAATCTTTATAAGATAGATCAATTCCTCTATCCTATCTGCATGGGAGTCTTTGGCTTCTTTCGACATTATCAACTCCACCCGTTTCTCTCTTCTCATTTTGCAATAAAGGCCATACCTGCAATATGCTTCAAATGATTCACGTCCTTATTGACCTTGAAAGTACCCAAATCCCTTCCCAAATGAAGAGTCGTAATTGCAGTGCGCCCGGATATTCTCTTCACCCGACCATCCTCATCCCTTAAAAGCAAACCTCCCATGCTATGAAGGACCACTGGTTCACCACCATGTGATCCCACATATAACATTATGTGCCCCCTCCGCCAGAGAAGAGTAAGGAAGGGTTCCCCGTCTTCTATGATATGCTGCTTCTTTTCATCTTCGTTCAACCCCGAAAGATCAACGAACAGACCTCCCTCCCTGGCTTGATCCGCAGAGTGTCTGGGTAACCATATACCGAAGGGTAGAAAAAGGTCCCTGAGGAGAGAGGAACAATCTCTCGTTCCATTCTTTCCACCCCATCCGTAGGATCCTCCCAAAAGCGCACTCGCCAACACTGCTACGTTCCACCGATTGAGTGTTAAAGGCATGAGTACACCGTCATTTGTGCTTATCGTTCCACTACGCATGACGGCCATCCCTCTCAACCCTCGTGTCGCCACACCTAATGTAAACGTTTCTCCATCTGACCTTAAAAAGGGAAAAAGTGAACCAATATATCCCTTGAAATAACAGACTCCTCCACTACATACAGGTACTCCATCACGAATGATGGCTACAAATTCACCCCGTGACCATTTTTCTATAAAATTTTTGTCCACCCTGGCTATTTTACTGGCTGGAACCCATCCATACGCAAAATTTGTCTCCACTAGAACCCATTTTCCATCCCGGGACACATGGCTCACAAAGACGGGCGTATTGGGATAAACAGAAGACACCTGAACACTATCTACTAAATGAGCCATCTTTAACCTTCTCATTTTTTTATCTTCTACTGGAAGACCCCTTAAATCCGCATACATAACTGTAATGGCATGCCACCCTGCGTTCGGATACTCATCCAAACAAGCTCTTCTTTGCAATCCTCTCAAAAGGCGCACCTTATCATCGTTATTTTTAAACTTTTGCACCATCTTGTCGCTGTAGTACTTAAATGCATATACAACATCCTCTCTATCTTTCATCGGTTCATCCTGAAACCACGGTGAAAAGTAAATCTTTTGAAACTTAGCAAACCTCCTTTCCTTTGCAGAATCACTGAGTCTTGCCTTAAATGCCTCAGGCCCACCTGAGAGGTACACAAATGGATCCTGGGGTAAAAACCATACATTCTCCCTATATGTAATGTTCATCGTCCACCCAGGATGAAGAAACACTCCCAAGAGCAAATATGCACAAACGCAGAGAATAACAAATCTTCTCATCCTATGATCGACCTTTGCTCAACTTTTTCTCCAATTTTGCCTTTTTCTTGGTTTGTTTTTTTTCTAACTTGAATAGAGTTTTCCCGTAGCTCTGAGCCGGGACCATATCCAAACGTTGCGCATCCGTGCCACTCCCGCCCGTTCCCCGGTTGAGAGTATCTCCTGTTTCCCTAGGAAATTGATCTTTCGGGTTCCCATCCCCTAAAATGGGATTAACACCTCTTTTGTCTCTCCACCTCCGCATCCATTCCATTACTCCTTTGGCCATAGCCTTACCGAAATGCCCGATAAACCCCGCCATGAGAACTGCAATAACCCATTTAATCACAGACAAAACAGCGACTCCTTCATTTGTCACCTGTTGCACCCCTAATAAGAAACTCTCTTTCTATCAAAAAGGCAAGTTCAAGCATGTCCCTCATAGTGAAGAAATGGACCTTTGAGTTACAGGTACAATGTTCCGTCCCGATGATGGCCCAAACTTGGTCCACAGAGTTTTCCAAAGAATCAAAGCAATCACCTTCAGAGCAAACAACTATCTTAGTACACTGACTCTCCCGCCAACCCTCAACAAGAATCAGATCCACATCGAACAGATAACAATCCCTTATCTCCCTTATATTTAACTCCCCGCTTGGCCTTTTAAACACAACAAGCTCTTCTGGGGATACAAAAACCACACCTTTAGCACCTGCTCTCCTGTGTCTCCACGTGTCCTTTCCCTCCATATCCAAATTGGAATTTTTGTTACTGTGCTTTACTGTGGCTATCCTCCAACCCCAACCTGCAAGGATACTAACGAGACTTTCTATCACCCTAGTTTTTCCAGAACCAGAACGCCCAAGAATTGATATCACGGGTGTAGACTTACAAGGACCCTGAACCATCCAGTAAACCACCATCTATAAGTTTTGAAAACTATATATCAAAAGACCCTGCATTTACCACCCCAATCTGGAATAGCACATCACATTTTCCTTTGCATTCAGAGGATAAATTGCTCTATAAGTATTAAAAGAAGAGGTTCTATGTTACAGATAACCGAATCTCTCCGACAGATCTTAAGCAAG
>JAOACW010000015.1 GCA_026417625.1 Syntrophales bacterium
TTGCAAAGGCATGAAATGTCCTACAAGAAATACAAACATTGGCTAAGTCTTTTTTATTTATTGCTAAAATTATTTAGACAAGGACACAAGCATCTTATAATTCATAAAATTATTTCTTGCTTATAGAATGACTCATTTGTTCAATGAGTTCTAAAAAATGAGATGCTATGGAAATAGCCTTTTTTGCATCTTTTAAAGAATAATCTTTTGTAGGAATCAAATCTGGAGCGCCGTAAAAGGCTATTTCCCTTTGGCTACGAAGCCATTTGCATTCCTTTTTTATCTTTTTTAGTTCTTCTCCTATCTTGTCTGGCAGCTTATCTTTATTTTCCATGATTACATCGATAACATCATGCCATTTTGGAGGATTTATATTGATCTGAATGAGAATTGCTTTCTCAATTAATTCTACTATCTCTTGGGAGATTCTAATAATATCTGGATAATCTTTCTCTTTTAAGAAAATTTCAAGTACTTTAAATCTAATTTTTGCCCGTTTTATGTAATCTTCAGCTAAAGCTTTGCTTGTCAATTAATTATCTCGATATATTTCAACTTTTTATTGTGAAAGCGAAGATGTGTCTTTTTAAATGTTTTAAGTGAATCAAGGAATCTCATAAACACATGTTTTTTGTCATATAATATCAAGAATTCTGTATCCCATAAGAATGGTGTTCTTACATTTAATTCTTCTTCGGTTTTAAATATGGGGTTGATTCTTATGGAAAAGTTTATTCTATCGAGTTTACTTTCTATGTTTTCGTAGTATTCTGAAAAATCTTCATAATTTCCTTTTTTGGTAGTTAGGACTATCAATAAATCTATATCAGACTGGGGAGAGAAATTGCCTGACGCAACTGAACCAAAAACTACAAGTGATACAAGTCTATCTTTATAATAGTTTACAAAAAGTTGGTTAATCTTATTAAGAAGTTTATTATAGTTTTTTTTGTATGACCTAATGGTTCTTGACTGATTTGAAACTTTCATCTCTCCCTTATCTTTTCATTTGTTGCGAAGGCATGCTCGGTGTAGCAGAAGTTTTTTGCCTGGCATGTGGAGATACCTTCTCCAGGGGGTTCAATACCTACCATCTTTAGGTCATAATCTACCATAATCTTCACAAGTTCAGAGAATGTTACACGGGGTTGCCAGTTGAGTTTTTCTCTTGCCTTAGTGATATCTGCCTGGAGGTGCTCAACTTCCGTTGGTCTAAAATAACGGGGATCAATTTCTATGATAGTATCACCTATTTTAATGTTATCTGTTTCACATTTTATTGAACTTACAATGCCTTTTTCTTGAGAACCATTGCCAATCCATTCTATTTCTATACCCGCATAAGAAAAGGCGATTTCAACAAATTCTCGAACACTGTGGCTCTCTCCTGTTCCTACTACATAATCATCTGGTTTGTCTTGTTGTAACATAAGCCACATCATCTCTACATACTCTGGGGCAAAGCCCCAATCTCTTTTTGCATTGAGATTACCAAGATATAGCTTTTTCTGATTACCAGATAAGATATTTGCAAGGGCTCGGGTAATCTTGCGGGTTACAAAGGTCTCACCTCTGCGGGGTGATTCGTGGTTAAAGAGTATACCATTACAGGCAAATAGTCCATAGGCCTCACGGAAGTTTACTGTCATCCAAAAGGAATAAAGCTTTGCTGCGGCGTAGGGGCTTCTGGGATAAAAGGGTGTCTTTTCAGATTGTGGTGGAGGAGATGCACCAAATAGCTCAGAGGATGATGCCTGGTAGTATTTTGTCTTGATACCGCTTCTACGGATGGCTTCCAGTAGCCTTGTTGTGCCAAGACCAGTTATATCTCCTGTGTATTCGGGGGTATCAAAAGATACTCGCACATGGCTTTGGGCACCAAGATGGTAAATTTCATCGGGTTTTATGTTATAGATGAGATTTATCAGCTGGCCTGAGTCAGAAAGATCACCGTGGTGGAGAAATAGTTTCGTCCCTTCGGTATGGGGATCGGTATATATATGGTCTATGCGGCCAGTATTAAAGGTGCTGGCACGACGAATAAGGCCGTGAACTTCATAGCCTTTGGAAAGTAAAAACTCGGCGAGGTATGAGCCGTCTTGACCGGTTATACCGGTGATAAGTGCTTTCATAGAGTTCATATTGGCCCCAAATTAGTTTTTTTACGTAAACGACTTTGTTGCTTTAAACGTTACTGTTATGTATTGTCGAACATGCTCTAGCGATAGATTTTATTTTTACCTCGTAGGTCTTGCCGTATCGTTCATGAGGAGGAAAAATGGAAATGATAATTCTAGGTTAGAGAAAAAANATAGCTCCGCCTTCTCGATTACAATCGAGTCTCTAAACGAGAGGAGAAAACCTTTAGCTGTCTTTAAGGCCAATGTGTTTGGCATTGTAGAACCGTGTATCTTACTTGTCAAGAAAAAAATGGGCGCTGTCCCTATTTTTTGAAAAAGGAGTGGACGGAGGCGATAATGTGGTTTACGTCCTCGTCGGTTAGGTCGTAATAGAGTGGGAGGGTTAGGATTTCTTCACCTAGTTTCTCAGTCACGGGAAGGGGAGAGGAATAGGGGCGGAAAAATGGCTGCAGATGATTGGGGATGTAATGGATGCCGGTTCCCACCCCCTTTTCTTTTAAATGCTCGATAAGTGCCTCTCTCTTTCCGTGGAGGACCCTTACGATATACGTGAAGGGGGCAGTGTCTTCTAGATTCCAATGGAGCGTCTTAAGATCCGGGAGATCACGAAAAGACGAGTTATATCGGGCTACAATATCCCTCTTTCTTTCAACAAATTTATTCAGCTTACGAAATTGGGCAAGTCCGATCGCCGCATTTACGTTGCTCATATGGTACCGATAACCCTGAGTTGTCACTTCGTAAAACCAACTCCTTTCATTTCGATACCGGTGCCATGTGTCTTTATCGATGCCCAGGATTCTTTTCCTTCGTATTTCGTCGGCTATCTCATCGTTATGAACAACTACGGCCCCGCCTTCGCCACAGGTAATATTTTTTATGGGGTCGAAACTAAAACAGGTGATGTCTCCAAAACTGCCAATTTTCCTTCCCCGATAAGAAGAACCAAAGGCATGAGCCGCATCTTCCACGATGGAGATGTTCAGTTCTCGACCTAGCTGGAGGAGGGCATCCATTTCGCAGGCCTGCCCACAGTAATGTACCGGCATGATTGCCTTCGTGTTGGGAGTAATTTTCTTTTTCACGTCCTCTACATCGATGTTGAGCGTATCTGGCCTCACCTCACAGAATACGGGTTTGGCTCCCAAGGCGGTTATCACCTGCACGGAGGCACAGAAGGTGAGGGAAGGGACAATAACCTCATCCCCCGTTCCGATGCCCAAAGCGTCGAGGGAAAGGTGTAAAGCAGATGTACCGGTGTTAACGGCAATGACGTTTTTTACACCCAAATAGTCCTTGATCACATTTTCAAACTCCAAGACGACAGAGCCCAAGCCCAACCATCCCGTGGCAAAGACCTTTTCGATTTCCTTTAATTCTTCTTCTCCTAAAGAGGGACGCGATACGGGTAACATGAAAAATTCCCTTTCAATTAGATTTCACGCCGCAGGCGAGAATATATCGACCGTTTTCCGGATAGGATCCGCCGACATAAAGCTCCATTTCGAATAAAAGTTCTCTTTCCTTTTCCGTCAGGGAAGAGGGTAGGGCGAAGATGGCTTGAGGGTCTCCTTCTATGCCGCTCAACACCCCTATGCCGGTTAAGGAAAGCACACGGACCCCCACTTTCGAGAAAATGTCTTTAATTTCTTCTATCGACTGACAATTTAAAGCTCCACCGCTTAGATACCGTTCTTGGCTCATCAGTATCCGATATGCCTCCTCCGTTTTTCCCTGCATGAGGCGGTGCATGACGTAGAACAGTCTCGGTCTTAGGGAAAGGATGAAAAGTCCACCCGATTCGAGTAAAGAGGAGAGGTTTTCTATCACCCGTTCGTAGTACCTCACCATATAGAGGACTTCGGTCGATATGATGCAGTCGAATTTGCCTGAACTGATATTATTCAGGTGATTCTCCAGATCGCCGACAATGAAGTTAATCTCGGTGTTTCTCTTGGCCGCGTTTTCTTTTGCCTTTTCGATTACGGCGGGGGTAAAATCGATGGCCGTAACCCGGTGTCCATCTAAAGCCAAAGGAATGGATATTCGTCCTTGACCGCAGCCGGCATCTAAAATACTTATTTTTAGGTTGCCGAACACATGCCTGATTTGGTTCCTTATATGATGCAGGTAGATGCGGGCGAAAAACACCTCGTTCTCTTCTTGCGACATATCGTATCTGGTTGCCGCGTGATCTATATTTTCCGTTGGAAAAGAATTTTTAACAAACAGGTAGTAATGATTCAGATGGTGTATTCTTTACATATTTCATATTCGGGAACGATTAAGGACAATTGATGTCGCAAGCGAGCTGCGTCGAAAGACCTTGCTATCTCCAAAAGCTCAGAGATAAGGGCAAACAAAGCATTTGCATCTGGCATGGCACCCTTTAAGACAAATACTTTAGGGTGTTCTGTAGGAGAAATACCCTCTCCTTCAGTGATAAGCTCTTCGTAGAGCTTTTCCCCAGGTCGCATGCCAATGAATTCGATGGCAATATCCTCGCCTGGGGTAAGGCCGTTTAAGCGAATAAGGTCTCGCGCAATGTCCAATATTTTTACCGGTCGTCCCATATCGAGGATGAAAATTTCTCCTCCCTCACCCATGGAGCCCGCTTGGAGAATTAATTGAGTTGCTTCGGGAATGGACATAAAATATCGCATAACCTCTGGATGAGTAACTGTAACCGGTCCTCCTCGGGCGATCTGTTCCTGAAAAAGAGGGATAACGGAGCCAGAACTGCCAATCACGTTTCCAAACCGGACAGCCATGAAGCGGGTTCCATTATTTCTGTTTAAAGCTTGAATAATCATCTCGGCGACACGTTTGGTTGCGCCCATCACGTTCGTCGGGCGGACGGCTTTATCGGTAGAGACGAGGATGAAGCTCTCCACCCCTTGATTGACGGCAGCGGTGGCAACATTGATGGTGCCCAAGATGTTTGTATTTACTGCCTCGTGGGGATGAAGCTCCTGCATAGGTACATGTTTATAAGCGGCGGCATGAAAAACTATGTCAGGAGAAAAGAAACTATATATTTTTTCTATGGTTTCAAGATGTCTGATGTCTGCTAGATATGGGTATATCTTCGTTTTGCCTGAATTCCTCTTACATTCCAGTTCGATCCGATAAAGATTGTATTCGCTAAAGTCGAGAAGGCCTATTGCGGATGGATTAAAATTGAGAACTTGACGTACAAGATCGCTGCCGATAGAACCACCCGCACCGGTAATGAGTACTCGTTTATCTTTGATAAATCTCCTGATTCGGCCTTGGTCTAAAATGATTTCTTCTCGTCCTAAGAGGTCGACGAGACTGACCTCTCTGATAGAATTAACTGATACCCTTCCGTCGATGAGCTCACCTATACTGGGAAGGGTGCGGAACTTTTTCCCCGTCCCCTCGCATATTTCCACAATGCGCCTCATTTCAACACCCCTCGCTGAGGGGATGGCAATCAAGATCTCATCGAAAAGATCACGATACTCATTTATTCTATCTAATCCTCCGAGCACGCGAACGCCATGTATTGTTTTTCCATGTTTTTCCTTTGAATCGTCTAGAAATCCTATCGCTTCCATGTTCAACTTGCGATTCTCTTTGATTTCCCTTAATACCTTTTCTCCGGCCGCGCCGGCACCGATAATTAAAATTCTTTTGTTAGGGTTAACGACATGCGACATCTGCCACGGGAAGGCGATGTTGAACTCCTTGTTAACATACATGCGATATAGGAGACGGATACCGCCGATTAAAAAGATGGAGAAAAACCAATCGAGAATGAGGACAGAGCGAGGGAACGACTCGAAGCGATAGGCAAAAACAAGGATGATCAAAACGCCCACTGAGGCGAGGGTAATTCCTTTGAATATGTTTTGAAGGTCGACTACGCCAGTATAGCGCCAGATCCCACGGTAAAGGCCAGTAAGGAAAAGAAAGATGAGTTTCGCTAATACTATCCATGGAAGGGTGAGCCACATAAACGTTTTATAGTAAGGGGAAATACTTCCTTCAAAGCGAATTAGATAGGCTCCACCGTAAGCGATGGATAGAAGAATGGCATCTAGAATAACTGTCAACGTAAGCTTCCATAAGCGGGGAAAGTTAGTCTTGATAAATTTGAGTTTCATATTGTCATTTAAGGGATAGAATGGCTTTCTTCAGGTTCTCACAAACGTAGCGCACTTCTTTTTCGCTCAGAAAGTTATAAAAAGGTAGGGCGATAGTCCTTTCTGCCACCGACTCTGTGATGGGGTAATTCCCTTTTCTAAACCCGAATATTTTTTTATAAAATGGTTGCAAATGTATGGGTGGAAAATAGTTCCCGCATTCAATTCCCCTTTCTCTGAGGTAACCAATTATCTTGTCACGATGGTTTTTCTTGAATTTATATTTTAGCCTGATGACAAAAACAAACCATGAAACTTTAACTTGTTTAGGCGTGGGTGGTAATTCAATTTCCTCCACATGAGATAGGTGCTTAATATAAAATGAGGCCACTTTCTGCCTTCTTTTCAAGATGTCGTCGATTCTTTTGAGCTGAGATATTCCGAGGGCAGCGTGTATATCGCTTAACCGGTAATTATAACCTATCCTTTCGTGAGAAAGCCATTTGCCGTTGTTTTTTCTTCCCTGATTTCTCAGGCTTTTCATTAGGTCAGCCACTTTTTCATTGTTGGTTACAACAATACCCCCTTCTCCGGTTGTTAGTTGTTTGTTGGGATAAAAGGCAAACACACTGGCCAACCCAAAAGTTCCCACCTTTTTCCCCTTGCATTCAGCTCCAATTGCCTCGCACGCATCTTCTATTATCTTTAATCTGTATTTATTTGCTATTTTTACTATCTCGAACATATTGCAGGGTATTCCAAAGACATGAACAGGCAAAATCGCCTTTGTCTTCTCCGATATTTTTTCTTCTATCTTTCTGGGATCGATATTAAGCGTTACAGGGTCGATATCAACGAAAACAGGTTTAGCTCCAACGTAGAGAATGCAATTGGCTGAGGCAATGAAACTGAAGGGGGTGGTAATAACTTCATCACCACTTTTAATCCCGCTGGCTATCATAGACAGATGTAGGCCGGAAGTACCGCTATTCACCGCTACTGAATATTTGCAGCCCACGAATCGGGCCATCAACTCCTCAAACTCCCTAATCTTAGGGCCAAGACTAAGGTTGGGTGTTTTAAGAACAGCAACTACTGCATCTATATCTTCCTGAGTTAGCTCTGGACGAGAAAGTGGTATATTCATGTATCTATTCTATAACTTTCCTTTATCTTCGCCGGCACACCGGCTGCCATTACTCGATCGGGTAGGTCTTCTAAAACTACCGCTCCCGCTCCGATAATAGACCAATCACCAATTTTTTTCCCCACCACCACCTTAGCACCTACCCCAAGAAAGACACCCCTTCCAATGGTAACACCACCCGCAATATGGGTACCTGGCGCTAGATGACAAAAATCGCCGACGGAACAATCGTGATCCACCGTAGAGCCTGTGTTGATAATGCAGTGATCTCCTATTCTTGCATCAGGCTGAATTACCGATCCCGCAAAGATAATTGTACCCTTTCCAACTTTGGCCGTGCGATGAACATAAGCCCGAGGATGAATTATGGATATCCATTGCAGATTTTCCAGTTCCTTTACCAGATTCTCCCTTGTTCTATTATTGCCGATGGCCATAATGGCCGGAGAACGTATTTCCTTGACCGACAGAATAGGGCCATGGATTTTTATCCCAAATATGTTTTGGCCCCATTTCGATGGGTCGTCGTCGACAATGATTGAAACGTTGATTCCACATTCCAAAGCAGTTGCGATAACGACTTTGGCATGCCCACCTCCACCCACGACGATAATTTCTTCTCTCATAGTTTTATTTTTTTTCTGATCCAACAAATTCTGGCATGGTGTCCGAACCGGGTGCGTTGATTCCCCTTTGCCTTGCCACTTCAATTACCGTCTGCCATAGGATCTTTAGATCGAGCCAAAAAGACCAGTTGTCTACGTACCATACATCTAGTTTGAATTTCTCCTCCCAAGTTATGGCATTTCTTCCGTGTATTTGTGCCCAGCCGGTGATACCCGGTTTTACCTCATGTCGCCTCGCTTGTTCTGGCGAATAGCGCGGGAGATACTCCATAAGCAGAGGTCTCGGTCCTACAAAACTCAACTCCCCCTTAATTACATTTATCAGTTGGGGAAGCTCGTCCAGGCTCGTTTTTCTCAGGAACTTTCCCAATGGGGTAAGCCGTAAGCTGTCTGGCAAGAGATTTCCTTTCTCGTCTCTCACATCAGTCATGGTGCGAAATTTATAGAGAAAGAATGCCTTTCCATGTTTTCCGGGTCTCAGTTGTTTAAACAATACTGGTTTACCCATAAAGAGATACACCATCAGGGCAATTGACAGTATTGCAGGTGAAAGGAAAATAAATAATAATATGGCAAAGAAAAGATCAAAGGTCCTTTTCAGAATTTTCTGTTTATTCATTTTGGCTAATGACTTTTTCATAAAAGTCCAAAGAAACAGAAATTATATTTTCCTTCGAAAAGAGCTTTTTTACCCTCTCTCTTGCCTTTTGGCCCATAAGTTGCCTTTCTTCTTGATGTAAAATCATCCATTCCATGTGATGGGAGAGTTCATCCACATCCCCAGGAGTATGGAGAAGACCGGTTTCCTTTTCTTCGATGGCATCTACGATGCCATAAATTCTGGTACCAATGGCGGGGATTCCACAAGCGGCCGCCTCGATTACGACCAAACCGAATCCTTCCCGATAGCTTGGTAGACACACGCAATCGGAAGCCTTCATGTAGAGTTCGGGTGTTCTTGTTTTGCCTTCGTAGTGAATTCTATCTCTATAAGTTCTCGCGTTTTTATATATCTTTTCCATTACTTTCTCTTCGTCTGGTCCCACGATGATCAAATGGGCATTTTCGTAAGTGGCAGCCACTTTTTTAAACGCTTCATAAAGATCGAAGATACCCTTTTCCTTATTTAACCGCCCAAGGAAAAGGAAGACCGGCGCCTCAAATTCTATCTTTAGTCTCTGTCTTACGTGTTTTCTTACCTCTGCGCTAGGCGAAAATCTATCTGTGTCAACACCGCTGATTGAACCATTGCCGATGATTCCTATCTTTTGGGGTTGAGAAACCCCTTCTTTCACGATGAATATGCGCTGGGATGTGCTATCCGCCAGAACGTGAGTTGCACAGAGGGTTATGACTATGTCCATTTTTTTTAAAAACCATCTTTTTAATCCGCGTTTTGTTGCCCAGACCTGACCGGTGAAAGTATGAATTCTAATTGGTATTCGAGCTAAACGTCCAGCAATCATCGTAAGTAGCCCTGCTTTAGGGGTAAAGGAATGAACAAGGTCAAAGGAATGCTTCTTGAATGTCCTGTATAAATGCCATAGTGCACTTATGTCATGGAATGGCGATATTTTCCGTTTGATTTGTATGGGGATAACTTGTATATTTTTGAGGTTATGACGAACGAGAAAAAAAGGATCTTCGGTTCCAGTTATTACAGTTATGTTGTGTTTTGTGGCTAAAACTTTCAAAAGATCTAACAAAAACGCTTCTATGGTCATGGGAACAGCAGTTACGAAACAAAGTTTTTTTGGGGGCTTCATATTACATCTTCAGTCAAATTTAAATTTTCTGTAATGATGAAGATAAAGGATTTTTTTGGGGACGAATCCTAGTAAGATGGGTTTCAATAAATAAAAGTAGTAGAGGTGTGATAAGCCCATTTTCTCAATTATGTTACGCTTGATTCTTGC
Organism: Syntrophales bacterium; assembly: GCA_026417625.1. Classification (NCBI taxonomy): domain Bacteria; kingdom Pseudomonadati; phylum Thermodesulfobacteriota; class Syntrophia; order Syntrophales; species Syntrophales bacterium. The sequence continues at coordinate 9,940 of JAOACW010000015.1, forward strand.
TTCTCTCCATCGGTGTGAAATCCGTTTCCTTTTGTAATCCGAAATATCCATATGGAACCGATAGAGGATCCTGGGTATAGTGACCAATCGGTATCCTGATGAAACCATTCTTAGCCAGAGGTCATAATCTTCTACTCTGATCGCATCTGGGTTATAGGCACCAATAGTTTCGATGTCCCTTCGCCTCATCATAACGGAGGGATGGATAAGACAGGAACCTTTGAGCCAATGCTTTACGTCTGGGTAAAGAGGGGGTTTGTTCACGCCCCATATTTTACCTTGGTTGTCGAAAAGTTCCGCGTAGGTACCCACAACGGAATAATGAGTTGACTTATCTAGGAAATCGACCTGTTCCTGAAATCTTAATGGTAGAGAGTAATCATCAGCGTCCTGACGGGCAAGATATTCTCCCGAGGATTTTTCAATACATCGATTTAAAGTTCCGCCTAGGGCCAAATTTCTTTCATTTTTGATTAGAATTATTCGACGATCATCTTGAGATGCTTTGAGAAGCTTTTCCCATGTACCATCAGTCGAAGCGTCATCACATATAATAAACTCCCAGTCTTGGTAAGTTTGCGATACTATGGATGAGACGGCCCTTTCAACAGTTTCTTCGCAGTTATAAGCACCCATTATAACACTAACTTTAGGCACGATATTTAAACCTTTCTAAAGAACTTGGTTTATATTTTTAGCCACCTTTCCGGTATTAATCCTTCAAACCCCCAAGATGTGATGCCACTTATAATAACTTTCGGTGTTATGATTATTGAGTGTTCACGTTCTCCTAGCCAGGCTCCCCACCAACTGAAAGTACTATTGGCTATAATAAAATGTTGGCACCTTGTCATTAGCCACAAATCAAGACAAGTTCTGTCTTCCTTGTTATGATTTTCAACTACTATCAATCTTCTTTTAATTTTGCTCAATTCCTGCGAAGCCAGTACGGGGTTGTCAGAAAAGAGAAAAAAAATCCCTTTAGGAATAAGTCGTTCTATTATTTCTATAGCACGAAGATAATAGTCAGTTGATAAATTATGTTTTGAATTACTGCCTGGTGGGTCGAACCATCTCCGGTGAATGGCAATTGACGAACAGCCTTCCATTTTGCGCGAAATATAATCTGTATATGGATCTGGTGAAAACTTGGGGACAATTTCTCTTTTTATTATATGAGTTATATCTTTGAAGTAATTTTCGCTCTGCCAGTAGCCATCAAGGTAAAGTACGCCATTTACTTTAAATTCCAAAAGACGGTGGTCAAAGACGAGTTCTTTGTCCTCAAGATAGTTTCTCTTATAAAATGGTTTCATTCTATTTACAAATCTTAGCCAGTTTCTAAATAAGAATACTGGTTTTTTCAGCCTTTCATTCGAATCAGCTTTACGTCCGTACGTATTGAAAGAATCTAGGTAATACTTCCGACGATAGTGCTTGTCTACGATAAACCCAGAGATATCATCAATGACAAGATCGGCAGAATTGATTAATGCGAGACGGCGAGCAGTAGCGTAGCAAAAGAGCTGATTACCTATACCTCCTTTCATAACAACTATAACTTTGTTAGCAGTCGAATGAGATGACATCAAGGTAAACTACTTCCTGTTGTCAAGATAAAAATGTTGAGGTATTTGGTGAATTGACCTGAGATCCCCTCCAGTGTATTGGATAGCCTCCAGGATAATACATATCTGCTATGCCAGTCCATTATGGCAACGAGATATAAAAAACCCCTTGCCATTCTGATGTACGTAATATCGGCACACCAAACTTGATCGGGATAAGTTATATCAAGACCTTTTAGAAGATAGGGATATTTTAAATGATCCGAAGAATTTACGCTCAACCTCCTTTTGGGATATATGGCCTCAAGCCCCATAACCCTCATCAATCTTCTTACCCTCTTTGCATTCACATGATAACCATGCCTTATAAGATAAGCCGTCATCCTATTCACACCATAGAACGGCATCTTTGTATATTGTTCATCTATAAGGTTCATAAGTTGGAGATTGAGAGGACTTATGGCCCTTGGATGATGTTAATAGCCTGACCTGGATATACCAACTTTAATTGACCTATCTGGACGATATAGCTCCGATTCAAAATCCTCCCTGGAATTATCCTTCTTCGCCCTTTTGTCCGAAAATATATATGGCAAATCTTCAAGTAACCTCTTCTTCCACTGACCTATCTGATTGGGATGAACACCGTATTCACTTGCAATCTGAGCAATAGTCTTTTCTCCCCTCAAGAGCAACCCTTGCCTTAAAGGCAGCATCCCTCGATTTCGTCGATCTGTTCATTAATGTTCACTCCTTCCCGAGAGAAACTACAGGTTAGCATCCAACAAATTACCCTGTCCAGATTTTGGGGAGTATTATAAATCTTTAATCTTTTCTGAAAAAGAAGTTGTGCGTGTTCAACTTAAAATCCCGCCTCTCTATGGCTAAAATTGTTTGGATTGTCACTTCTTTTGTTTCCCTTTCTACTGTCAGGCATCGATAGCCGTGCTGAAAGAAAATTTCAAATGTCTTGCGAAAATGGGGATTGAACTTCACACCTTTCGGTTGAAGCTCTTCGCCATGTATTTCTACGATCCACAGAGGAGGTGGATTGTTGGATAAAGTGGCTGAAGCACCTTTTAGCATAATATACTCTGCTCCTTCGATGTCCGCCATTATGAGAGCTTTCTTACCTTTTAATTTGTTGCATAAGAGACGGTCCAGGGAAATAGTAGGAGTAAGTCCGGCAAAACTTTCCGGCATTTTTTGCCAGCCTTTTATTAGGGAAGCCCCTGTTCCCCAACCATAAATCTTGAGGATATCCGGTCCTTCACCTACAGCGAGGGGGAAAATCTCCGCCTGCTTGGCCCATCCATTGTCTTTTATATTTTTCATCAAGTACCATAAGTTGCAAAAGTTGGGTTCCACAGCGATTACTGGTTTTCCTAAACTCAAGACGTGACAGCAGAAATATCCCACATTTGCTCCGATATTGACGAAAAGATCAATGTTCTGTGCTAGGTTTCTTACCATTTCTGTTTCAATAGGTTCAAAATTCCCCTCTGCCATTTGCCGATGGCCAGATAGTATGAAACCCCATCGAGTTGGGATGGGTTTCTGAAACCTGTCTATGGCATCGCTTATAGTTAACAACGTAAAGGTGATCCTAGGAAAAAATCCTAGAATTGACCGGATGGGTTTCTTTAAAATTTTTTTCACGATTTTTCCTCGTTCGTTTTAATCGCCAAGCAATGCCAGCCAAAACAGGCAAGATCTTCTGCCTTTTTTTGAGAGCGAATTTTAAAATAAAGAATGCCCAATAATGAGTAAATGGCCGCAAGAGGCCATGTCCAGCTCTTCTTTTTATATTCGATCAATGCAAGACGAATAATTTCTTGTCTAATATAGTCATACCAATCTCCATTAGGCATCAGTTCTAAGATTTTGAAACCTCGTTTAGGTAAATGATGTTCATACCAATAGCGGCTAAATCCTGTAACAAAATGGTATGGGGCCATATGTACTAGCGAGGAAAATGGGGCAGTAAGAATTAGTATTCCACCAGGTTTCAAGAGACGTGAAAATTCTTCCAGGGCTTTTTCCGGTTCAGGTATATGTTCAAATACTTCGCTACAAAGGATTGCATCGAAAGAGCTATCTGATTCAGGAATAGTTGTAATATCGCTCACTATATCAACACGACTGGTATCCCATTTACCCGTTTGTAGCCCTCTGCCATTCCCATCTCCTTTATATTCACAGAAATCTTGCGAAATGTATTCAAGGTGTTTGCAAAACACTTTGTTAGCCATTTCTCCTGCTCCAGCGTCTAAAATTCTTGAACCTGGTGGCAAGCGAATCAAAGTTTTTTCCAACCAGCTTTTCCGGTTTTTTTCATTGATTCCTATTGATAGCCAATCGTAAATGAAATTTCTGATTTTAAAATTTTTTAGGTACATGCCCATATAAACGATGACTGTTTTTAGTTTTTAACTATAAATTATGTCTCTTTATTGTTTACTAATGTTCTATTGAATTGTGCAGTATATTTATGGACTAGAAACCAAACAGTGCTGATTAAAATAATTCTTGTAGGAAATCCAAAGTGTCTCTTTAGTAATGCGTATTCTGCCCTTATAAACTCCTGGTAATTTATCTTACTCTTTGTAAGGCTATAAGGAACTCTATCACCTTTTTCCCCTGCTATGAACAAGGGTAGGGGAATTATTTTGATGGAAGATTCCAACTCAAACCAATGGGTTACATAGAGGTCAAAATAGTCGAATTCGCGGAGCTCTAATCGTGACAAAATATTTTTTCGACATAGTCCGTAGATTATACTAGGACAGCTATTTATCAATCGAAAGACGTATCTGGAAAACTTGTTTTTAGCTACTGAATACCCGCAAGACCGCCAATCTTTATATATACCGGTATCAAGGTTTAGTACCATTATTTCCGAAAATACGATACCTGTTTTACAGTCACGATCTAGAATTTCAACTGCGAGATCTAAAAACCTTGACTCGCGCCTATCGTCTGCAGCTGCCCACATAAAGTATTCAGCACGCGCACTATTAAGTACGTAGTTGAAATTCCATATGGGGCCTCTGTTTTCTGCTTGGCGAATATAAGTTATTCGTGGGTCTATACTTTCATAATAGCGGCAGATTTGCTCTGTTTCATCTGTAGATGAGTTATCGGAAATTATTAGTTCGAAATCTGTAAATGTCTGGTCAATTATAGAATCGATAGCCCCTCTTATGTATCTGGCCCCGTTATAGACAGGCATTCCTATTGATACTCTGGGGCTATGGGGTTTTGGTTCTTTATAATAAAGTGACACGGCCCAACTTCTTAACAGTAATCTTATTTTTTATTAACCACTTTCTGGTTACCGAGGCACTAAGGGCACACGTGATATAGGAAAAAATTAATACAACTGTTAAGTAGCCAACAATTAATAAATTGTTTTGGGAGAAAGGTATTAACCAACGAAGAAGTAAAATAGTTGTGAGAGTTGAACATATTGGCAATGCTATATCTTTAATATACCAATGCCACTTTTCGGTTTTTAGCAATTTGTTATGCATGATGTGAACAAGGAATATAACATATCCGCCATTTAATATAATCCAAACACTAGCCGCGCCAGGGGCACCAAAATATTTGGTAAGAATTATCATTAGGGGTATGAGTATTATTAAGGAAAGTGTATTGACACGAAAAACCAATCCTGTCCATCCAGATGCCAGCTGTAAAATGTAAGGTATATGTATAATTCCATTCAGTACTGTGCCAATTACTAGCAAGCTAACCAATAAATGAGCATTTTCCGCTGTAACTATGTTTTGAGTCCAAAGTGTAAGGATCTCTTTCGAAAAAAAAATAAATACTAATGATATCGGAATTAAGGATACTGTTACAAGTTGAGTTGCTTTGTGATACATTATTTTTATTTCCTCTTCTTTATTTAAGGCAAAGAGGCTACTAAATATAGGATAGATGGCCGAAGAAACGGGAGTTACAAGCTTGTATAATGATATTGCAACTGCACCTGCCAACGTATAGTAGCCGAAGTTTTCGAGAGGAAGCATGTGGCTTAGGATTATTTTATCCACTTGAGTGAGTAAAGTGGCTGTAATGGTTATACCTGTAATCCCTGCAGCGAAACGCCAAATTTTGAGAAGCAGATCTATTCTGAAACGCGGTTTTTTTGATGTAATAGGAAAGGTATGCCAAGTTGATAAAAATAAAAGAGTCACGTGCAAGGCGCCTGTGAAAATATGCCATAAAAAATAGGCGTGCACAGTTGCAGATAGGAGCCAAAGAACCAAAAAGGAGCCAATTCCTCTAAGTGTAGAAATAAGTATGTTTATAGTGTTCACTAAAACTTGCCGCTGTAAACCCATCAGCCCACCAGCATACAAACTTATCGGCCATTGCACAGCGAGGCAAAAACCCATGATCACAATTGCCGTCTGGACGGTCTCCTCAGAGAGATCGCGACCATGTACCCATTTGAAAGCGATAAAAGGAGAAGTTGATATTACGATAAGGGCAATGAGAATTCCTACCAGCCAGTAAGGAATTTCAAGGGTTCTTAAGAGGTCTTTCATTTCTTGGCCACTGTTTTCCCGCACTTGCAGACGTGCCATTTCACGATTTATTGTGCTACTTAGTCCCATATCCAGCATGGAAAGTAGACCTTGCATACCCGTAAAGATACCTATTAATCCTAATGCCTCTATGCCTAAAAAATGAATATAGAGAGGGAAGAAGATGACATTGACAAGTCCTATCCAGGCACTTCCCAGAAAATTGGCAATAATGTTCCTTTTAAGAGTTTTCATTTATGAAAATGTACTCGTTTCAGATACCCATCTGGGGCTACGGTTATTAGAAGTTTTTGTGTTATGGAGTGATCTATTTCGAATAAAAGAGGGGTCCCATCGGTACCAAAGCAAGTGGAGTCATTTAGAGTCCTCAAATATTCATGGACCGCAGATTTTGGATTGTTACCAGGACCCCAGGGACGGTCTGGGTACATATCAGCAGGTAAATCATCTATAATGGTATCAAAGATGACACAATAACTGCCTGGACTTACCAATGGAGCGTAGGCTTTGAGTTCGGCAAGTACATGATCATGCGTATGCATAGAATCTAGACAGACAAGCACATTGCCGAAACCATTTGCGATACGGTATACTTCTTTGATGACTTCCTGATCGGTGCTGGATCCTTCTATCATCTGGATTCGGTTGTATAATGGATGCGATTCAATAGCCACACGATTATGGCTACGAATTTCGATATCGATCCCAAGAACTTTTCTTTTCAGTGGGGGTGGAGCCAGTGTTTCTCTTTCCTGCTCAGTTTCGCACAAATCTAAAAGAGCTAGTAAAGAAGCGTAGAATATAAGGGATCCTCCGTGGGCGATGCCGGTCTCGATTATAAGATCGGGTTTTACTTTCCAGATGATCTCTTGCATCGCAATCATGTCTTGTGGATATTGGATTATGGGACGTCCAAGCCACGAAAAATTATAAGAATACTTTTCCCTGGCAGAAATTGTCATGAATGAAATAGCAGTTTCATTAAGCTCTTTATTTTTACTGTAAACAGTTATGCGTTCTTTTATTTCATTATCAATTGATTTCACTGTCGACCTCAATATAATTAAAACGATTCTCAGAAAGTTGACGGATTTCTTCTAGATAATTGCTGTTCATGACGAAAATATCTGAGCCGGGACTGAGAGCGATCATAGCTTCTTCGGGTGATAGAATCTTTCTTGCTGTTATGGCTGTGTATTTGCCCTGTTTGGCTGGGCTTATGTCGATGATGAAATCTATGCTAGCCCCTGCCCTTTCCATCAGGAGGGAAAAGATAACTCCCTTCGAAGCTGCTCCCCAAACAGCACTCAAGTTGCTACTTATCTTATTATTTTTTATCCTCGTTGCCCACTTTTCTATGGTTCGAAGAAAGTCTGGAGGGAAATTTATATATGCCTCTTCATCCATTGATGGTGGTTTTAGGGTGCTCAAATCAGCAACAACGTAAAGATATTGATCACCAAAAAGATAGCCAGCTTCATATATACAGCCAAACAGACTATAAAAATCACGCATCCTAAAGTAATTGACGTGTTCATAGAAGATATCGAACCATGCCTTATGTTTCAAAATCCATTCGAAGCAGGGAACCTCAATATATATCCTTCCGTGTCCATCATTCCCGTCGCAAATTTGCCTTAAGAAAGAATAAGGGTTAGGTATGTGTTCCAGAACGTGTCTCAAGATAATTGCATCTGCTTTTAGATTTAATTCTGGATTATAAAGTGACTTAATAATGGAAGGATTGTCACCATCGTATGCAGGGTCACAGCCAATGGCTTCGAATCCCCGATCTTGGAGAAGTTTTAGAAAAAAACCTTTTCCACATCCTATTTCTAAGAGAAAACATCCCGAAAAATGATCATTTATAATCCTAGCGACATCCGAAAGATGTTTACGGAATATAACACTGAAGGCTTGCTCGTTTTCATATCCCGAGTCGTATCTCATGAATTCATTGTTAAAGGCTTGATTATAAACCAATCCCGTTTCGGTATCTTGAACTAAGGCAATTTTTCCCTTTGGACAAGAAATGGCTTCGGCTACGGTGTCGTAAACTTTGTTTTGGAAAATGGGAAAATCCTCTGCCTGATATAGCTCTATCATCTGCCTATAAGTTGGAGGCTAGGATGCGCTCCAATTTATCCTTGTTGCCCCAAAAGGCCATTGGTTCGTAATCTGGGTATGGTAATACGCCAAATGCCAATTCAATATTCCAGTTATATTTTTTACACCAGTTTTCTACCAGTTTTCTAACTGAGATTGGTTTTCCTGAGCATAAATTTACTATTCCGAAATCTTTTTGCTTTAATGCTAGTTTGACGAGTAATTCTGCCACTTCTTCAACAGGAAGATAGTCTCGTAGTTGTTCTCCTTCGGACATGGGAAAAACTTTTTCGCCTTTTTCTACAGCTGCTTTTAATTTAGGCCAAAGAGAGTTTGGTGATTGACCTTCTCCATAAGTATAAAAAAGACGCACCCATGTTAAATTAAAATTAACATGCTTTTTCAGAAACTCTAGTTGCCTGCGGAGTGCATCTTTTGAAAAACCATAGGGGATACACGGTTGAGGTGGCATATTTTCGTTCAACTCCCCTGATTGCATACCGTACTCAAGACAAGTACCAGTTATTATAAGAGATTTGAGCCCTGATTCGACTAATGACCGGAGAAATATATAGTGAGCTGGTAATTCTTGTTCGAAGTGATGAAGCGAATGGTAATTGGGTAACCCACCCCAGGCCAGATGAATTACCGTGTCCGGGTTTCCTATCATGTTGAATGCCTCTTTAGGTGGATGGTAGACATCGAGGCAGATGGTAGGGATTTCCAAGGACTGGATGGCTGCTTGGTTTTTTCTTACCACAGCGATCGTGTCTACTTTCCTTGCCCAAAGCTCGCGCAGCACATATCGCCCCAAGAATCCACTTGCACCTGTCACAGCTATTTTCATCTGGTGGGTTTCTTTTCGAAATTGGTTTCTATGTTTGAATCAAAAGAGAGCATTGCAAAATTACTACTTGGACATTTGCACTCGATCTAGGCCCTCCACTTTTAAATGCGGAATGGCTGTTACGAACTTAGCGCCCCAATTTTGTGTGTAAGACAGCTGTTCCATGATTTCCCTTTTTAAATTCCAAGGTAGGATGAGAATGTAATCCGGTTTTTTCTCAATTATAGCATGCTCACCCACAATGGGTATGTGGCTACCCGGTAAATATTTGCCCTGCTTAGCAGGATTCCGGTCCGCGACGAAGGATAACAAATCCCGGCGTACGCCTGCATAGTTAAGAAGCGTATTACCCTTTGCAGCGGCTCCATATGCGGCTATCTTTTTATCTTGCCGTTTTGCGCTTATGAGAAATTCAAGCAAATCGTACTTTATTTTTTCTGTCTTCGGTTGAAAAGAAGCATAGAATTCATACTTTTCTATACCTGCAATCTTTTCTTTAATCAGTACTTCTTGAACTGCAGACGAAATATCTTTTTTAAACCCTTTGTCTTTGGAAACATATATCCTGAGGCTACCACCGTGTGTGGGTAGTTCTTCAACGTCGAATATGTAAAGGCCGTTTGCCTCAAAAATGCATTTTACTGCAGTTAGGGATAGATAAGAGAAGTGTTCATGATAAATAGTATCAAATTGCACTTCTTCCACCAAACGCAAGAGATGCGGAAATTCGAAAGTCGCCACCCCGTCTGGTTTTAGGACGTAGGTAAAGCCAGAGACGAAGTCATTTATGTTTGGTACATGGGCGAGCACGTTATTGGCAACTATTAAATCTGCTTTTATGCCCTCTGAACCCAATTTTTTGCCTACCTCTGTTCCAAAAAACTCCTCTATAATTTCAATTCCTTTTGCTCTAGCTGCCTCTGCTGTGCTGTGAGTGGGTTCTATTCCAAGACATGGAATATTTCTTTCCTTGACATATTGGAGAAGGTATCCATCATTGGCTGCTACTTCAATCACGAGGGACTGTTTTCCAAGACGGAATCGTTCAATGACTTTTTCAACATATAATCGCGCATGATAGAGCCAGGTGTCCGAATACGAACTAAAATAAGCATAGTTGGGTAAGAATAATTCATTTACTCCTACGAAGTCTTCGGTTTGGACGAGCCAACAGTTGGTACATACGAATACCCTTAAAGGGTACCATTTTTCAGGCCCATGGAGATCGTCATAGGTCAGGTATGAATTTGAAGGTGGGGCCGTTCCGAGATCAACGAAAAGGAAATCCAATTTTGAATTGCAGAAACGGCAATTCATAGGACGAGGCCTGTGAATGTTCGTTCTATTGTTGGTAGTGTTGCATCTCGTGAAGACAGCTCTGATATAGGAAGGGGCCATGTTATTCCTAGATTTGGATCACACGGTGAGATACCATCTTCGGCATCAGGTACATATGGGGCGTTATGAAAATAGATAAGCTCTACATCGTCAGTTAACGCCTGAAAACCATGAGCAAAACCTTCAGGGATAAGAATTGCTCTGTTATTTTCTTCAGAGAGTATCTCGGCATGCCACTTGAGAAAAGTAAGGGAGCTAGATCTAATGTCCAAAGCTACATCCCAAACTTTTCCTCGAAGGCATAGAATCATTTTCATTTCCGCATACGGTGGGTGTTGGAAATGTAATCCTCTTACAGTTCCTTTGCGACTCGTATATGTAAGATTGATTTGAAATATGGGTTTTCTCCATCCCGCGGTCGAAAGTTCTTCAGCACAAAAAAGGCGTGATAGGAACCCACGATTATCGCCAAGCTTTATCCGTTCGATCAATTTAAGCCCAGGTATTGGTAAATCAAATATCTTAAAACGGCTCAAAGGCTCTCCTCAAAGGCTTTTATGTCATCTAGACAAAGATTGAGAGCGTCGGCACCCTGCTGATGGGCCTTATACCAATACATGGTGCGTTCCACGGCTTCGGGTAGTCGCCAATGTGGTCTTAGTCCCAAAATATTTCTAGCTTTTGCCGTTTCTAATGCAAGCCACCCCGCCTCAGGAGGTGATTCATCGACATCCGTTCTGTATATTATCTCTCCTTCTTCATAAGCTAGTCGACAGAGTTCGACTATATCTCGCACCTTTATAGCCTCTTCGGTAGCCGGTCCGAAATTATAAGGACCTGAAAGCTCTGGACAATCCCATAGTTTTTGGGCAAGAACAATATAGCCTAATAAAGGTTCTAGAACGTGTTGCCACGGACGAATGGCTTCGGGATTTCTTACTAAGAGTGGTTGTCCGGCCTGCCATGCCTTGATGGCGTCAGGTATCAGTCTATCTTCTGCCCAATCTCCTCCACCGATTACATTTCCTGCCCGTGCGGTGGCTAAAGCGATACTACGGGAAGAAAAGTAAGAATTTTTGTAACTTTCAATGACAATTTCGCTTGCTGCCTTACTTGCACTGTAGGGGTCAAATCCTCCCAGGGGATCATTTTCCCTGTAAGGGTAGTACCACTCTTTGTTGCAATAAACTTTATCGGTGGTAACCATAACAACTACACGGATACTTTTTGTTCCTCTCAAGGCTTCCAATAAGTTTGCGCTACCCATTATATTTGTCTGAAAGGTACCTAGCGGATCTTTATAACTCGCCCTAACGAGTGCTTGAGCAGCGAGATGAAAAACTATTTCAGGCTCTATATTATGCACAAGTTCAATAAGTCCTCTCGTGTCGCGAATATCGCAAATGTTACTTTCTATTTTTTTTGACAGGTTTGCTTCTTCGAAAAGATTTGGCTTCGTAATCGGAGGCAGGGCAATACCTGAAACCATTGCTCCTAATTCGGTCAGCCATAAGGTTAACCATGAGCCCTTAAAACCCGTGTGGCCAGTGATTAAAACACGTTTTTTCCTCCAGAAATTTTTATCTATCATTACCATACCTTCCATGGGGCACGCCCTGTTTGCCAAAGTTCTTCAAGATGTATCTTGTCGCGCAATGTATCCATCGGTTGCCAGAAACCTCTGTGTTCATAGGCTACTAGCTCACCCCTTGAAGCCAGCGTTTGCAATGGACCTACCTCCCAGCTTGTATGGTCTCCGTCTATATAATCTATTACCTTAGGTGAAAGCACAAAAAAGCCACCATTGATCCATCCACCGTCTCCCCTAGGTTTTTCTTGAAAACCACGTACATAAACACCCTCTAGAATGAGGGCCCCATAGCGACCAGGGGGTTGTACAGCAGCTACCGTGGCAAGTTTCCCATGTGAGAAGTGGAATTTTATTTCGGAGCTAATATCGATATCCGCTAAACCGTCCCCGTAGGTAAAACAAAAAGCATCCTCGTACTTAACATAGTCAGCAACACGTTTAAGTCGACCACCTGTAAGGGTATTTTCTCCCGTATCGACCAATGTTACTTTCCAATGTTCCGCATGTTGTTCATGCACAATCATAGCGTTATTCCTTAAATCGAACGTAACATCGGACATGTGGAGAAAATAATTTGCGAAATATTCTTTGATAATGTATCCTTTATAACCACAACAGATGACAAACTCATTGACCCCATGTGAGGAATAAAGTTTCATTATATGCCAGAGGATTGGTTTCCCTCCAATCTCTATCATGGGTTTAGGTTTAATTTGTGTTTCTTCAGAAATACGTGTTCCATAGCCACCAGCGAGTATTACGGCTTTCATGTTAAGAGTTCTCCGAGATATATGATTTAGTTAATTTGTTGATTATATTTTATAAAAAATTTTTAATATTATACATAAAGCTCCGCTTTCTCGATTACGGTCGAGTTCTCCTATTGACCAAATGAGCCAAAATATTCATCACTTTTGTTTACTGCGGGACAATTTATAGACCCACTAATCATGCGCTGTCAATAAAAAATGGGAGCTGTCCCTATTTTTTTCTGCTCGGCGTCGGTGAGATAAGGGTGCATGGGAAGGCTGAAGATACGAGTGGCTACGTCTTCGGCTACGGGAAAATCACCCCTCTCGTAGCCCAGGTAGGAGAAGGCAGCTTGGAGGTGAAGGGGTAAAGGGTAATGGATGGCCGTCGGAATCCCCTGTGAGGCCAAATAGTCTTGGATTTCTCGCCGATGGGAGCTGTTTTCGGCCAACACGGAAAACTGTGCCCAGGCACTTTTGAAATGTGCGGGAATGTGGGGGAGCGTTAAACGTGAACCGGCCAGAGATGCTAAATATCGGGCCGCCACCATTTGTCTCATCTCTATCTCTTCCGGGAAAATTTCAAATTTGGCCAGGAGGATCGCCGCCTGCAGGGTATCCAGGCGCGCATTGATACCCAAGCGGATGTGTTCGTATCGGTCCGTCCCCTGACCATGTACTCTCAGGGACCTTAGAATATGTACCAGGTGGTCGTCATCGGTAAAACACATACCTCCATCTCCGTAACCGCCCAGAGGCTTGGCGGGGAAAAAAGAAGTGCAGGCGATGTGTCCGAAAGAGCAGGCCTTCCGACCGAAACATTCGGCCCCAAATGATTGAGCGGCATCTTCAATGAGGACAAGCCCTTCCTTTCTCGCCAGTGGTTCTATTTGATGGTAATAGGCAGGAAGACCGAACAGATCAACGACAACAACGGCTCGGGCCGAAAGTTGGGAGACATTGCAGTTGCGCGGCAGGGGATAAATTTTGCGATTTTTCTGGCTCACGGCTGCGATGGCCGCCTCAAGATGAACCGGGTCGATGTTGTACGTAACGGGGTCGATGTCCACGAAGATAGGTGTGGCCCCGAGCAGGGCGATTGCCTCTGCCGTGGCCACAAAGGTAAAAGGGGTAGTAAAAACTGCATCTCCCGGTCCTATTTGAAAAGCCATGAGAGATAGAAGCAGGGCATCCGTTCCCGAGGCACAGCCGATGGCGTGTTTTACCCCTACAAATTGTGCCAATTTATCTTCCAGCTCTTTTACCTCAGGGCCCATTATGTATTGTCCATGCGAGAGGACCGTCCTGATACGCTCGTCAATTTTTTCCCTGATTCTTTTCTGCTGGGTCTTAAGATCGATGAAATCCATTTGACTTAGACGGAGAACATCTCTGAGACGGCGAACTCCACGGTTGGTAAGCTTCGAGAAAAGGTAAAGTCTATGCCCAATTTATAGCAGATGGGCCTTACGATACTCGCCGTCAAAGGGTGATTGACCAGCATTCGGCTCGGCAGATAGGTGTTAGCAGATAAGAAGGCCAACATATGGTCCCTGAACTTCGTTGGCGTGCTGTCGTCACGCTCCATATGAAAGGTAAGTATAATTCCCGTCTCCGTTTCGCAAACTAGCATGAGACGAGGGAAAAAAGGTCTTTCTTCGGCCGTTTCCTGGATGGGCATGGGAGCGTAGAGGTAACCTATTTCCCACGTGCCGCTCATACGCTTTCCTTGCCTTTGGAGACGTGCGATGCTGACTTCGTCCATCGGCACCTCAACTGGTGGCCTCTCCAATCGGTAAGGAGGAGCGGGGAGGGTATCGTCTTCCCAAATTTCTTTCCCGTTTTTCATGCGGCAGATACGAACAAAGTGGCTTTTGGCATCTGCCTCACTCAGGAGGGATGGATTTTGCCGATAGCGGGGGAGCACTTCCGTGGCCTGCTTAAGACAGAGGGCAAGAAATCGCGCCTGTCGACCATCTATGAACCAGGGCAGAAATCCCGGCTTGTAGTGGCGAAACATGGGCCAGCATTTTTTTCCCCTGAATCTGAGGCCCAGTGTTCGGATGAGATGTAAATCTTTCTTGTCAAGATCCTCTCTATTTTCAAAAGATGCCATAAGAACGTGTTGCGTCTCAAATATTAACTCCGGTGGCACCCCTCCTTCCTCTTTGAGGAGGCGGATAATACCGGCCAGACCAGCTGCCCCTTCGTACACGACAAAGGCGAACACCTCCCCTAAACCTCCTAGAACACCGCAGTACCCTATTTCTCCCGTCTCCGGATGCTGTACCCCGAATACTACATCCTCACCCATGAAAGACCAGGGTGAGATTCTTCTTACCTCATCGGCCAGGAGATAGAGTTCCCTCCATTCATCCAGTGTCGGTGGTACTGTCTTTTCCATGTCCCTTTCTCCTTTGGGTTTACTTTTTAAGTCTTGAGGAGTTCCGGATTATCCTTCAGTTTTTGTTCCCAACTCCAAGCCGTCTCGATAATGAAAAACAGATTGTCATAGCGGGGAATCCATCCGGTAGTGGCCCGCAGTCGCGAACTATCGGCCACGAGAACGGGAGGGTCTCCACGTCTTCGCGCCGTTTCTTCCACGGGAAAATCTCTGCCGGTCACTTTTTTTACCGTACTTACCACTTCTTTCACGGAATATCCATGCCCATATCCACAGTTCATAACAATCGAATTTCCTTTCTCTCTCAAATAGTCGAGGGCGGCAACATGGGCGGAGGCAAGGTCTTCCACGTGGATGTAATCTCGAATGCAGGTTCCATCGGGAGTTGGATAATCGGTCCCGTAAATGTACAGTTTATCGTAAATTCCCAACGCGGTTTTCAAAGCGCGCGTAATTAGGTGAGTGGACGCAGCATAGGCTTGGCCTAGTCTCCCCTTGGTGTCAGCGCCGGCCACGTTGAAATAGCGGAGAGCCACATACCTAATATGACCCACACGTGAGAGGTCTCTAAGTACGGTTTCCACCATTGCCTTTGAGGATCCATACGGGTTAATGGGTGTCAGTTCTGCATCTTCTGTAATGGGAATTTGCTTGGGGATCCCGTACACGGCGGCAGTGGAAGAATAGATTAAATCCGTGATTCCACAGGTCTGCATGGCTTTGAGCAAGTTTAGTGTATTGGCCACATTGTTTCTATAATAGAGAAGAGGTTCTCGGACGGATTCTTCAACCTGGATAGAGGCGGCAAAGTGCATGACGGCATCGGGTCTAAAGATCTCGAATGTCCTCACCAGTAAGGCCATTTCTGAAAGATCCCCTTCAATGAGCGTTGTGCCTAAAGAGGCCCATCTATGTCCGGTTGAAAGGTTATCGAAGATAATTACCTCATAGCCGGCCTCCCTCAAGGCGACCGAAACGTGACTGCCTATATACCCCGCACCGCCAGTAACCAATATCTTCATGTCTTAAATTCTCATTGGGCTGTCCGAAAGTGCCGGCTTGCCTACCGGATAAACGTTGAAACCTATGGCCCTTAGCTTTGAGTGGTCGAGGAGGTTGCGGCCGTCGAAGATAAAGGCCGGTTTTCTCATGCTTTCATAAATCTTTTGGTAATCCAATTCGCCGTAGATAGGCCATTCCGTCATCACGGCAATGGCATCGCACCCCTTGGCCGCTTCGTAAGGATCGGAAACGAGAATGACTTCTCCCTGTAAAATCGCTTCTTTCAGTTCATCTTCTACGTTAACCAGCGCTTTCGGGTCGGTGATGACCACCTCGGCCTTTTCGGCCAGAAGCCCCCTGGCGATGGTGATGGCGGGGGACTCGCGGATGTCGCTTGTATGGGCTTTGAAAGCAAAACCAAAGAGGCAGATGCGTTTGCCCGCCAGGGTGTTGAACATAGCTTGAAGCATGCCCAGAAGGAAACGGCGTTTTTGATACTCGTTTATCTTGACCACCCCTTCCCAGTAATCGGCGCATTCGTTGAGGCCATATAAACGGTAAATGTAAACGAGGTTTAAAATGTCCTTTTTGAAACAAGAGCCTCCGAATCCGACGGAGGCATTAAGAAATTTTGAACCGATGCGGCTATCAAGACCAATGGCTTTTGCAACCTCCGTTACATCGGCTTCCGTTTTCTCGCACAGGGCGGAGATGGCGTTAATAGAAGATATGCGTTGTGCGAGAAAGGCGTTCGACGCCAGTTTCGAGAGTTCACTGCTCCATATACCTAACGTAATGATCTTTTCTCTCGGGACCCAGTGGGCATAAATATCAATCAGTACATCCCGGGCCTGTTTTGCCCGTTCGGTGTTTCTAGAGCCGATGAGGACGCGGTCAGGATTTTCTAAATCTTTAATCGCCGAGCCCTCGGAGAGGAATTCGGGGTTAGAGAGTACTTCAAAGGAGATGCCGTTTGAACCACTGTTGAGAATCCTCTCCATGGCTTGGGCCGTCCGGACGGGTAAGGTGCTCTTTTCTATGACTATTTTGTCCGACTCGGCGTAGGTTAAGATCTCTCGTGCCGTCTTTTCCCAGAATTGAAGATCCGCCGCCATACCCGCACCTTCGCCATAGGTCTTGGTCGGGGTATTTACACTGACGAAGATAATGTCGCAGGATTTGATGCCGCCAGGAATATCGGTAGAGAAAAACAGGTTTTTGCCCCTAGTTCTTTTTACTACTTCATGAAGCCCTGGTTCGTAGATGGGCAGTTCCTCGGAATTCCAAGCGGCGATCTTTTCAGCGTTGATATCCACGA
>JAOACW010000016.1 GCA_026417625.1 Syntrophales bacterium
TGCCCGATCTGCATAACCTCGCGCCGTGATGGAATTTCTGAGCCGCCCCGACTGCACCAACGTAAGCCCACTCTCTTTTTGGGCACGCTTCGAGGGTTTCCACTGTGGTCTTCCGCCTACTTCAAAATTGCGAATCACAGACGTTCTGACAATCTGGGCAATCTGCTTCATCACCGGTGATAGATCCCGCAGACGATATTGCAACTGCTCCAAACTCTTTCTTACTTCCTCATCTCTTGCCCTAATCGTAATTTGCACTTGACAACCTCAATAATTTTGATAGTATCCAAACAACCGGCATTACAGGGTCGAGAAGTCGGTAGTGTCCGGGCACGTAACCGATGGAAGGCGCCGATGGTCCCGGAGCCAGGAGTGCGAGACGCCCTGTAAAACCGGCTTTATTTTCCATAAAGCAGACTTCCCATTCTGTTATTGTTCATAGATTTGTCTTTCCCTTGCATGAAATTCCACACGACACTGCCATCACGCCGCAGCACCACCGATACCAACAAATCACGCTGCCCTGCGAAGAGACCGATGTATTGCTTCCGCAGACCATCATCTAAGTTGGTCATATCTCATGAAAAGATTATAATTTTGTTTATCATGATGATTTTTGCGAGCAGATGACAATTGATTGATTAGCTGCACAGGTTGCCTTCGATCTGTATCTAAGATTTAGCTTTTTTGCTGATTCTTTACAGTGATAAGTTATGATGAATGGATGTTTCTCTTTGGCTTTTTGGTTTTTTTTGCAATCTTAACACCGTAAATGGTAGGGGTTGATGAGGTTACTCGGTAGGGAATTGTTACTCGTTAAGCCTTTACACTCACCAAAGGTTGCGACGTATCCGATCCGGTCGGAAACGGTCGACCGGCTGAGGATGCTCTGCAGGATAGCCAATTACAACAAAGGCAAACGGTATAACGTGGGATGGTATTTTAAGTAGTTCACGGAAGCCGCGGACACGTTCATTACGGGGATATACTCCTGTCCACACTGCACCCAGTCCTAAAGCGTGTGCTGCGAGCAAGAGATTTTGCGTAGCCGCGGAGCAATCCTGCACCCAAAAACCCTGGTGTTTCTCCAAAGCAGTGTCTCCACACACAAGGATACCTAAAGGTGCTTCACGACACATCGCCGCATAGGGACAAAAAGTCGGAATTTGGTCCATTAAGGTGCGATCGTCTACGACGATAAAATGCCACGGTTGCTGATTGCCTGCGGATGGTGCGCTCATTGCTGCGCGGAGGATAGTTTCCACGAATGTTTCTGAAACAGGTTGCGATGTAAATTTGCGAATGCTGCGCCGAGTGAATATTGCTTCTAAAGCGTCCATTTTTTCTCCTTGCAGTTAGTTGTTTATTCTAATTTTAGCCTATTTGTCAATTATGTAGTTTAAAAGAAAAATTCCTCCTTTTTCATTACTGTAATGGATATCCTATTCTGTTTTTTATGACAGGATTCTCCCAGGTGTCCTGATGTCACACGATGGTTACCTAAAAATCCCTGACAAAAATGTCATTACCAGAGACAAAAAATTACTTGACTAAGTACAAAGTAATGTAATATTATTCGTTGCAGTATTATCAAACAAATTATTAAAATTATCACTAATAAGCACCGAGGTAATAGGAGAATGGATTTTGAATTGATCACGTTGGGCTATCTAATGTCGGGTCCTAAGACGGGTTACCGGATGCAGGAGATCGCGGGGAAGATGATGCTCAATTACAATCTCAGTTTTAATCAGGTCTATCCGACCCTGCGGAAACTGGAAGAGAAAGGTCTCGTTAAAAAGGAGGTGGTGATCCAGACGGGGCGACCGAACAAGAACGTCTACACCATCACCGAGGCCGGAAGGGATTATTTTTCCCAGCGTATCACGGCCCCTCCGGAGCCCTTTGATTACATCCTACCCTTTCTGGTGCGGGTCCTTTTCTTTCGCCACCTCAACAAAGAACAGGTAATCAAGGAATTTGAGAAAGAGATCTGTTCTCTCCAAGAGCAGATTGATGATCTGGAGGCCATGGAACCCCGAGTCGAGGAAAAAGCCGATCGGGACGGCAAGTTTGCCTACCGGACGGCCCTCCATCTTCTTATAACCCTGCGAGACTGGTATCGAGCGGAACTGGAAAAACGGAAAGAAGAATATCCCCAAAAAGGGGAATGAATAGGGAGAACAGCATGGGAATCAAGACAAAAGAAGCCTATTTCGACAGCCTCAAAGAGATGTCCCCGGAGGTCTACATCGGGGGTGAAAAGGTCACCAACGTAGTGGGTAATAGGTATTTCAAGATCTCCCTCGAGGAGATGGGCAAATTCTACGATTGGGCGAACGACCCGGAAAAGGAAAGAGATTTCGTTTTCTGGTCGCCCCTGATCGAGGAGAAGGTCAGCTTTTGGACCCACCTCCGTCGGACCCCGGAAGAGGTAAAGAAATTGATCGAAACGTTGAAAAAAAACAATGCCCGCCATTTCTGCTCCATGTGCATGATCACGGGCCTCAACGTCCTTTGGGCTGTTACCTACGATATCGATCAGGCCCGGGGGACGAATTATCACGAGCGTCTCAAAGAATTTTTCCGTCACTTGCAGAAAAACGATCTGCGCTACTGCATGGGGGTCATGGATCCCAAGGGGGACAGGTCCCTGCCGCCGAGCCGTCAGGAGGACCCGGACCTGTACCTTAGGGTAGTGGACCAAGACAAAAACGGCATCGTTGTCCGAGGGGCCAAGATGCACACCTCCAATGCCCCCCTTACCCACTTCATCTTTACCTCCCCCTCGGGGGTACTTCGGGAGGCCGATAGGGATTACGCCCTCTCCTTCGCCGTCCCCGTCGACACGAAGGGGTTGAGGTTCATCACCCGCCCCGCCCCCGGCCCCTTGGAAGCCAAGGAGATGGAGAGCCCCGTCAGTTCCCGGATCGGCTTTGTGGAGTGTCTCTCCGTTTTCGACGATGTCTTCGTCCCCTGGGAGAGGGTCTTCATGTGTGGAGAATGGGAATTTACGAGAAATCTGATCAGTTACTTCTCCCCCTACGTGCGCATATGTAAAGCTGCATGTATCTCTGCCCGGACCGACATACTCGTCGGCGCGGCGGCCCTGATCGCCGACTACAACGGGGTTGGCCGGGCCGGTCACATCCGGGAGAAGATCACCGACATGATGATAGCCTCGGAAATCGGCTGGGGCTGCGCCCTCGGGGCGGTGGCGAATTCCACCCCCCATCCCAGCGGGATCCCCATCCCCGACGTGTCGGTCGCCAACGCCGGCCTCTACCACAACCGCCTTCGTTTTATCGAATTCCTGGGCACCCTCCAGGAGATCGCCGGGGGGATCGTCACTACCATGCCCGGCGAGAGGGAATATCTGAACGAGGAGACGAGAAAGGACCTGGAAAAATTCCTCCGGGGCCGGAAAGGCGTCCCCACGGAGGACCGCCTCCGCCTCCTTTACTTCATCCAGGACCTGACGGCCTCCCGGTTCGGGGGCTACCTCATCGGGAGCGCCATCTGCGCCGGCGGGACCCCAGAGACAAACCGGGTCGAGGTTTTCCGCAGTTACAAACTCCAGGAAAAGATCGAAAATGTGAAGGCCCTCTGTCGGATCACCTAAGAAAAAAGGAGGTAAAGAAGATGTTTCAAAAAAACGAATTGATCGATTTACTGCAAAAGGATAATACTTTAGGAGAGAGTATCTCCAACCGGGCCCATCTTATTCCGGATCATCCGGCAATTATTTATCAGAACAGGGATATCAGTTATCGACAACTAAACGAAAAGATCGATGCCCTGGCCACGGCCTTCTTGAAGATGGGTATCTGTCCGGGGGACCGCATCGCCGTAATCCTCCCAACTAGACCGGAGTTCCTCTATGTCTGGTATGCCGCTTCGAAGATAGGAGCTGCCGTTGTTGGACTCAACGTTCGTTATCGCCAGGAGGAAATTACCTACATGATCAATAATGTCAAACCTTCCGTTTTGGTCTGTATTAACAAATTCGGCGGCACGGATTACGGTGATTTCCTCAAGTCCCTGCTCTCGAATCCATCTCTCAAAAAATTCATCTTCCTCGGCCAAACGAGCTTCCCGGATGCCCTGGATCTTGAAGAACTCTTGAAGGAAAATATAGACACGAAAGCGCTTCGCGAACGCGCTGCCCAGATCAAACCCGAGGATGACAATTTTATCATTTATACCTCTGGTACCACGGGACGCCCCAAAGGTGCGGTTTTAACCCAGAAAAGCATCTTAGCCATGATGCGACCCTGGGCAAAGAACATGGGTTTAAACGAAAAAGACCGGATGTTTTGTGTCCTTCCCCTCAACCACGTAGGCGGGGGAACGATCTTGGCCCTTTCCACTTTGGCCAGCGGAGCGACCCTAGTGATGATGGACACGTTCGTCCCCGATAAAGCCTTGGCGCTCATCAAGGATCTCCGTTGCCAAGCCTTCGGGGCCGTGCCGACCATTTATGCCATCTTCTTTTCCCTCCCCATTTTCCAAAAAGAGATGCTCTCCTCCCTCCGGTTGGCCATCTACGGCGGTGCCGCCGCCTCACCTGACCTGTTGAGACAAATGAAGGAAAACATCCCTAACGCCGTTATTATGGCATGTTACGGCGCCACCGAAGTTAGCGGTTTTTGCACCTATACCACCCCTGATGACCCCGAAGAGAAGATCATGAACACTGTGGGCCGCGCCCCTAAGGGCATTGATTTGAAGATCGTCGATCCCGTGACCAGAAAAGAACTATCTGTTAGAGAGGTGGGTGAGGTGGCCGTTAAAGGTGACTTGGTGTTCGATCGTTATCTCGACATGGAAGAAGAAACGGATAAAGCAAAAGATAAAGAGGGGTGGTACTATACGGGTGACATGGGATACTTAGACGAAGAAGGTTATCTTACCCTCGTGGGACGTTATAAAGAAATGTACATAAGCGGTGGCTATAACGTCTATCCTAAAGAAATTGAGGATATCTTGATGCAACACCCCGCCGTGGCTATGGTGGCTGTCATTGGCATCCCCGATAAGATCAAAGGCGAGACGGGATGGGCTTTCGTCATGAAAAAGCCGGACCAGGAAACGAACGAAGAGGATTTGAAAGCATACTGTCAGGCGAAAATGGCCGACTACAAGGTACCTTCCCGTATCTTTATCGAAAAGGAGCTTCCCATGACCGCTCTGGGTAAAATCGACAAGATGCGCTTAAAAGAATCGATCCTGAATAAGATAGAGACAACCGCTCGGTAAACCAACGGCGGCCTTACCCCCGGAGTCACCCCGGGGGTTATTTTTTTTGTTGATGATAATGGATCGTCCCTGAAATATTCTGATAATCAGGACACCCTTAAAATTCCCTGTCACCACGAGGCTCAGCGGCCCGTCCATCATTTGGCGCGGGTTTGGAGATCATGTGACACGCAATTTTTTGGCGAAAGACCCATCTCAAAGTCGTTATTTCCTCCCTCCGTAACCCTTTTCGAGTAGCAAAAGAGAATAATACGGGTAACGGGTTTCTGATTTATTTAGAACTTTTCCGAATCATTTCGGCCCACCTTCTATCATATGCTTGTTCTATAATTTCTAGCTCATCATCGGGAGAGAAAAAATTGGGTAAGGGATGTGTAATTTTGAGCAGACGTAGTTCTGTTTGTCTGTGGTCTTCGGTTGATCCATCGGCAAGGATGTGCAGTATATTAATACCGCATGTTCGCAGGTAGCGGCATATTACAATTGTACGATGGCAATCCAAAGGTTCCTTTTCAGCACACATTAGGACTAACCGCTGCATTTCAGCTATATTTAAAACTCTCTCTATACCTGATTGGAACTCTTTCCGGCTTACCAGACTTTTGAAATCTAGTTGAATGGCGTCGCTGGAGGCTTGTTTTTTAGGTTTTCCTCCCAACTCATTACCCATGAAGATGTAGTCTATATTTTCTTTTTTTAGTGTTTCGTCCAGGGCTTTCATATTGAACTGTGGGTTGAATCGGCTGTACGGCGAAGATCTTACGTCCGCTAAAGCTTTTATGCCATGTATCTTAAGTAGGGTTATGAACCAGTCAATTGGATGGTTCGAGTGCCCTATTGTGAAGATGACAGTGCTATTGTGATGCCGTGTCAAAATATATGAAAACTCCTTATTTTTCATCGTTCGACTGTATTAACAGAATGTTAGTTTTTCAAGTGAAAAATTACATCGATGGTTAATCGGGGTGATTTGTGTCATATATGAGAATCTGAGATCGTTTTACCAAAGGGTAGATTTTTGAAGAACTTTGATTTTTCCTCTCGGATAATTTTTATGGCGGTTTAATTGCTTGGCGCTTACAAACTGTGGTACAGGAACCAAAATTTTAGGCGGGTTTTGAACCTATGAAAATTTTTGAAAAATATGCCGGAAAATATGGGGTAGCAATAACGACGATCGTTATTACTGTTTTAATTATGTTTTTTGAATTTTTTTGGAAGGGCACAACCTGCGTTGTTTCTTCTCCTCACACGGATATAGCGAAGCAGTTTATTTTTTTCCGGGAATTCGGTTTCGGTGAACTAAAAGGGGGAAATTTGGTTCTTTGGAATCCTTTCCTATTTTCAGGATCGCCTTTCATGGGAAACTTTCAATCTGCTCTTTTGTATCCTCTTAATTTCGTTTTTCTCATTCTTCCTATTGAGTGGTCCATAAATGTGAGTGTCTTTATCCATGTAGTGTTACTTGGTGTTTTCATGTGCCTGTGGGTTCGAGAAAATGGATGTGGTTATCTACCTGCATTTCTCTCTGGTGTTTTGCTTATGTTTTCGGGAGCCCATTTCCCTCACATATATGCGGGACACTTGACCAATCTCTGTACAATGGCTTGGATCCCGCTTATTTTTCTATGTTTGGATAAGATTCTGGAACGTCAACTGTGGAAATGGGTACTTGCCGGGATGGCTGCTATTGCCATGCAGGTTCTCGCAGGTCATCCGCAGTACGTTTATTACACTGCAATTGTTTCCGCACTTTATGTGATTTTGAGGCTTATTTTCACACCTGAACTAAAAAAAACTTTAAGTCCTTTGGCTGGAATATTTCTTATGTTTTTTGGTGGAACTCTCCTCAGTGCAATACAAGTTATGACGGGAATGGAAGCTTCTGGGGAAAGTGTTCGCGCTGGTGGGGTCGCTTATGATTTCGCAGCTATGTTTTCCTTGCCGCCTGAAAATCTTTTAACCCTAATAGCTCCAAATATGTTCGGGGATCTTCAATTTAATCAGTACTGGGGTCGGACGTACTACTGGGAAACCAATATGTACGTAGGAATCGGTGGACTTACACTTGCCGTGTATGCCCTCGCGAATGGAAGCAAGAGGGAACATATCATCGGTATTTTAATTTTAATTTCCACAGTTCTTGCCCTAGGGGCAAGGACCCCTCTTTTTGATTTTCTGTATCATTATTTTCCCGGATTCAACCAGTTCAGGGGGACGGCGAAATTTATTTTCTTTGTTGATATGTTTCTCTCCTATCTTGCCGGTTGTGGGCTCAACGTTCTTATTGAGAAACAGGGGGCTGAAACTGACAGAAGAGTAGTGTTCCTTCTTATTTGCTGTTCTTTACTTGCTGCTTTTATAGCAGGAGTTCTGTATCTTACGGCAAATCACGTTTTACCTGTTGGATTGTGGGAAAGTTTTCTCCGTTTCATTGCTAAAAGTAAAGAAGCCTATATTCCACAAGAACTTTATTTTCAAAATTGGTTCTTCTCACTGACTTCGTCTTTTGCTGCTCTTCAATTCGTTTTGGCTGCAATAATATTCCTATTTAATGCAGTTGTCTGGAATATCTATTCCCGGAGAAAAGGGATGTCTGTTTTTCTGATTCTTCTCCTGGCAGTGCTGGATGTTTCAATTGTGGCGGGTATGACGAAGGCTTCCTTCGGTATAAGGGAAATTTTGCCTGGCGGTTTGGTGAAGTTTCTTTCTCAGGTTGATAAAGAAAAGCGGGTGCTCAACTTATGGCGGCCAAATTTGGCGCTGACTACTAGGGTGGGTGATATCTGGGGTTACGACCCAGGTGTGCCAAAAAGATACGCCGAGTTTATTGCCTTCACTCAAGGGGAGAATCCCAATAATGCATCACAGTATGTGAATTTTAACCGCTATCACCCACTGCTTAAGTTGACCAGACTGGGTTATATTTTGGTACCTACAGAAAAAGGTTTTAAAGTTCACGAAATAAAAGATGTCATGCCTCGTGCAGTGCTCGTCTACGACTGGCTGCGCTTGGATGAAAAGGAGCAAATTCTGAGGGAGATGTCGAAGGAAGACTTTGATATTTCGCGAACAGTCATTTTGGAGAGGGAACCAAACATCGAGCGGCAAGTTTGTAAGTCACCGGGGAAGGTAAGAACAGAGATCTTGGATACTGACACAATGGTTGTGGAGGTTGAAACCGTATGTCCTGGTATTGTTTTAATTACAGACAATTATTCTAAAGGTTGGAAGGCACGATCACTACTTTTCCATGGGGACCGTTACGAGGTTCTCCGTGCAGATTACACTTTTATGGCCATTCCTGTGGGATCTGGAAACCACAGGATACGCCTAGAGTATGTACCTACGGGATATATAGTGGGTAAGTGGATTTCCTTTGGGGCTCTTGTGCTTTATATCTTGCTTTGGGGATGGTATTTTTCGATTCGAAAAATGTGAAGTGAATGCGTTTGACGTTAAAAAGATTAGAATTGAAGTTAAGAATTCACAATTATCTTTGAAGGTGAATCTACTTTAGGACAAATAAGTTTTGAAACTTCTATATGAGGGTGTTTTCCCGCAGTACAACAAGATGGAGACGTGAATAATTCCTGATTAAACTTCATGTTTGGTCACGTTTATAATTAGGCAGAATTCTCACTTTTAGAATTCTCTCTGCCTCCTCAATTAGAGGTTTGTTTCTGGGATTTCTGTACTGAATGATGGCGCGACGCATTTTTCGTTCTTTGAAAGTTTTTGCTACGTAGAGTTTTTCTTCAGAGAAGGGGTCCATTTCTGTGTAGTACATGCATGCGGAAGCTGTCATGGGGAGCGGTATAAAATCTTGGATCTGCTCGGGGTAGATGTGATTCTTTTTTAGATAACAGAACATTTTGTATTCATCCTCAAGAGTAGAGCCGGGGTGACTCACTATAAAATAGTGTACGAGAAACTGGTCTTTTTTGAGTCTTCTGTTTATCTCATAAAATTTTGTAGCGAACTCTTCGTAGCGTTCTATAGGTGGTTTATTCATAAGTTTTAGGACACGATTGATGCAGTGTTCTGGTGCAACTTTCAGCTGACCACTTATGTGATATTTGCATAACATGGTTAGATATTCTTCTGAATTTTTGCCCGATATCAAATCGTGACGGAAGCCGCTCTCTATGAATACGTGTTTTACTTTCGGCAAGTTGAGGATTTCTTGGTACAAATCTATGCTTGCTGTCAAACTGAGTCTTAGATTTTTGCATTTTTCTGGTATCAAACATTTTCTGTTTGCGCATGTACCTTTATTAACCCATTGAAGGCACTTTGCACCGTAAAGATTTGCTGTGGGACCTCCAACATCGGTAATGGTTCCCCTGAAATCCATCCCCTCTGATATGATTTTCGCTTCTCTTATAATGGACTCTCTACTCCTTGATTGAATTATCCTCCCCTGATGCATGTATAGTCCACAAAAACTGCATTCGCCACAACAACCTCTGTGTGAGATAATGGAGAATTTAACAGTTTCAAATCCGGGAATGCCACCAAATGTTGTGTATGATGGATGGGGATGTCTGACATATGGAAGTTCATAGATTGCATCCATTTCCTGTTCACTTAAAGGATAGGCGGGAGGATACTGTACAAGATATCTGTTTCCATGTTTTTGGATGAGAATTTTTCCCCTAAACGGGTCCTGGTTCTTGTAGATTATTCTGAATGCCTCATTGAATTTTTCTCTGTTAGTTTTAACCTCCTCATAGGAAGGTAATTCCTCAAATTCAGCGGAATTTCCAATAATTTCTTCAATGTTTTTGGCAATAATCGCTGTTCCCCTTATGTTTTTCAAGTTTCTAGCATTTTTAATTCTCTCCGCAATTTCAACTACCTGTCTTTCTCCCATCCCGTAAACGAGGATATCCGCCCGTGAGTCGAATAAAATGGATCTTCTTACATCATTATCCCACCAATCGTAGTGGGCAAATCGGCGGAGACTCGCCTCTATGCCACCAATGACTATTACTGTATCACGAAATGCCTCTCTGACTTTATTTGCATATACTATAACAGCCCTGTCTGGACGTAAACCTGTCTTCCCTCCCGGGGAATATTCATCTTTTTTTCTCGGTTTTTTATTTGCTGTATAGTTTGCCACTAGAGAGTCCATATTTCCGGCAGTGATACCAAAGAAAAGATTGGGTTTTCCCAATTTTTTGAAATCTTTGGTGTCTTTCCAGTCAGGCTGGGCTATTATACCTACTCTGTAACCTCTGTTTTCCAGTACTCTTCCAATTACTGCTGCTCCGTAAGAAGGGTGATCTACGTAAGCGTCACCCGTAATAAGTATCACATCAAGGGAATCCCATCCTCTTTGTTTCACCTCTTTTAGCGATACGGGAAGAAATTTCCTGTCCATTCCTTCTGGGTTTTTGGTGCACTTGTGTGGAAATTAATTTACATTCTATGATCCATATCGCAGGAAATCAATGGAATAGTTTTAAAACCAGCAAGTAGAGAACTCAATGGTCCACAATTTATGTTAGGAACCTGTGGACATGATTCAAATTTACGAGATTGGAGATTTGTAAATGAGAGTATTGAGTTGATTTAATGGGGCTCATGTATTAGAAGCGATGAAGAAACAGTTTAAGGGATGACCAGTATGGTGGATATCACACGTGAGCTACTTAGGAAATTGTTATATTTTCAAAAAAGTGAGATCACAGAACACCGCATTTATGAGAAACTGGCCGAAGTAATCAAACATCCTGAGAATAGTCTTATCCTGGCGAAAATTGCACAGGATGAGTTGAAACACTACCAAATATGGAAGAAATACACTGGGCAAGAAGTAGCACCATCGAGCTGGAAGGTCTTTATTTATTACTGGATCAGCAGGATCTTCGGCATAACATTTGGCATTAAGCTTATGGAGCGCGGAGAGAAGCAAGCCGAGATAAATTATGGGAAACTGGGAGGGTTGATCCCTGAGATTGAATCTATAATCCACGAGGAGAGTCTGCATGAGATGGCTCTGATCCAGATGCTAGATGAGGAAAGACTCCGCTATACAGGTTCGATAGTATTGGGTTTAAACGATGCTCTTGTTGAATTACTAGGAGCACTCGCAGGTCTCACTCTAGCCTTGAAAGATACTAGATTGATTGCACTAACAGGTTCAATTACTGGTATTGCTGCTGCTTTGTCAATGAGTGTTTCAGAGTACCTTTCGACAAAAGCAGAAAAAGCTTTGAGGAGTCCTTTGAAGGCTTCGATTTACACTGGTATCACATATACAATAACAGTTATATTGCTTATCACGCCGTATCTGATCGTGGAAAATTATTTTTTATGTTTGGTTTTAACGATCATTGAGTCTTTATTGATCATTGCGTTGTTTAACTACTACATTTCGGTTGTCAGAGAGGAATCTTTCATACGGCGATTTTTTGAAATGGCAGGATTGAGTCTTGGTGTTGCGCTGGTAAGTTTTTTCATAGGTTTTTTTGTGCGCACTTTTTTGGGAATTGAAGTCTGAGTAGTCATGTTGGGTTGGAAAGCGAGAATTGAAGAATAAGTCGCTAAGTAAGAGACAAACTTACATATTGCTTTTAGAAGAGCGCCGATGTAATGAGATCAGAGCAGAGAAATTAAAGGACAAATATATTCGCCGTGTCAGTCTTCTCTATTTGAGGTTTTCCGGTAAAGAGGGAGGAACATAAAGCAAGCCAAACGAGACTTTTTACAATTTACATAAGGCAGGGCGTACTGAAAAGCTGAAATTCACTTTTGAAAGTTGGGAAAAATTCTTTCTTGGAGGTTGGGTATGGAAGACAATGATCTTCGAAAGTACTGTGATGCGGCAAGAGGTTTTGGAGCAAAAGATGCAAAGGTCATTGACCCTGCTTCGGTAGTGACTGCCCCGTGGGTTAGATTCAAGTGTCTGTTTGGTTGTCCTTACAGGCATCGTTACAGCTGTCCACCACACACACCCACGCCGGAACAGACGAGAAAGATGCTGGATTCTTACAGGCGAGCCATTCTTTTTCACGTTGAGGCTCCTTACTCAAAAGAGAGAGCCAAAAACATGGTCGCATACCTTGAAAATCTCGCGAAACTCGAGGGTGAGATGTTCAAAGATGGTTACTACAAGGCTTTTGTGATGCTTGCGGGTCCCTGTGTTTTGTGTAAGGAATGTGGCCTCATAGAGGGTGTTCCCTGCCGTTTTCCTGCAAGAACGAGGCCTTCAATGGAAGCATGTGGTATAGATGTCTTTCAAACGGCAAGAAACAATGGATTTTTTATCAAAACGTTGAGAGAAAAAACAGAGACTCAAAATCTGTTCTGTTTGATGTTGGTTGACTGAAATACGTTTACAGGAGGTGTGTTGAGGGATTTTTTTGTACGAACTATCATCGGTCAAGGTTGTCTTCGTCACAGGTATAATCTATAACTTTTATTGAAATGCGTCCTACAACCTTGCTTAGCGAAAGAAAGGATGACCAATCAGGTCCATCTACAATTTTTATGTGTGTGGCGTCAACTGGCACCTGGCCGAAGGTGGGATCGACTGGGATCCATCGATTGACGAAACTTTCCGCCCAGCTATGGTAAAGAAAACCATGTTCCTCTAGGTAAACGAGACCCCCCACGAGACGTGTAGGGATTTTCGCAGCGCGCGCAAGGGCGGTGTAAAGCATGGTGTGAGCTTGGCATTCACCTTTTTTTGTGTTTAATACTTCAAGTGCAGAGAAGCTATCTGCGAGTTCCTTAGAAATTTCCCGGGCTACCCACTGCGTTAGGATCTTTACTTTATCCATTTCGTCACGGGTGTCTTTCACTATTTCCTGAGAAATTTTTATAACGGTTGGGTGATGACTTTCAATCTGGGGAGAGGGAGATAGGTACAACTGATGCATGTGTTCCGTGATACTTTCCTCATAATGGATGGCTTTGGTATCAACTCTGATAATGTGAACAGTTTTTCCGTTTTCCGTGTCTGCTTTTACTTTTTGTATCCCCCCTGAGGGAAGTTTAATTTCTGCTGGTAATCCTATAACCATTACCGTTATAGATTTAGCGTTTCGGGGACACTTGATAGGTCGGTTTGTTTTTACGAGACTGAAGTCGTAAGCGAGGTCTTTTTTTGCAAGGCTTGATTCCACGAGGTATCTTTTCGCTTCTTCCTCATTTTCACGGTAACTGATCAGAATTCCTGAGAAACCCATTTCCATCTCTGTCTCACCGGATGCATTTATCCATGTCTTTACAGAAAAACCTTCCATCTCTGTCTCCACTCTGAATGCGGGAGGGACACCCAGGCGAGGAGACTTTTCGTAACTCACCACTTTTTGTTTCACTTTGTAGATATGAGCAGTCATTGGTTCAAAAACTAAAAATTCGTGATGCATACCTACATTTAATCCATAGATGACGGGGTAAAGGTTGATTGCACTCGCGGGGAATATTTTTTCCCTAATAGGTATTTTCGACTCACTCATAGTCTCTTGGCTTTTTACCGATAGTGTGAGATTATTGTTTTCTACTCTTCCTTTTGCTTCGAGATATCTGTTGTTTACTTTTTGGGAATATTGAAATGACTTGAGGGTAAGGTCATTTTTCACCACGTCTTCTGATTTCATATGGACCTGCCAGTTTAATCCGAGAAAACGTATGGATATGTGCGACTCTGATGTTATAGTGAATTCCTCGCTTCCAGGTATTGGAGTGATGGAAATGCGGGAAAACCCTACTTTTTCTCCGTTGAATACGATACCGAACCACGCTTCGTGGTAGGGAATCTGGGAGAGGGAACTTATTGTGGTTCGTTGTGAGGGCGGGGGTAATGTTTCAAAATATAGCGTTGAACAAGAAATGAGCAAAACTGTTACAAGTAACAAGGGAAATGTGAGGAACAATTTTTCTTTCATACGTAAAAGAACCGGAGAGAAATTATTCCTAAGGATCATTCCGTCAAGAATTTTAGTTTTTTTTGCATGTTCGTGAAATGGGTACCTTTCCAAAAAACACGTCCGCAGTTTTTGCAGAATAGAAAATGCTCGTTATGTTCAAAAACAAAGGGAGGAACAAGGTGCCTGATTTCGTCTTTTGGTATACTGTTTAGCGGTGTATTACATTCCAAACATCGTGTAAAGGGTTTGATGAATTTTTGAAGCTCAAAATTGCATAGAATCTGTTTAATCTGTTCCTCCCATGTTTCGCTTTTAATGAGTATAATTTCTGGTTTTTCTTCGTTCTTTTTTGCCTTTTCAAACAAGTTTTGGTCCCGCGTTAGGATCACGCGATTTTCCTGTATTGCGAGATCTATTAGATCATCATCTGATATGTTCGCGTGATATGCTGCGTCGAATCCCAACACCCTAAGCCATCGTGAAAGTTTTCCCAGCATGCAATCGACGATGAATCTCATAAATTGTATTTTACCAGAAAAAAAGTGATTGGCATATGATCCAAATTCGGAGGTAGAAAAAGGTGATTAAGCAAAAAAATTTTGACATGCAACCTTCATAATGTTATGGATTCGGTAACGTTGCTGAGCTTGATGTAGGCGCCCTTCTAAGCTAAAGTGCTCTCACAGGTGATTTAAATGCCTTAGTGAGGAGAGCCTTGCGCATCGGAAAATACACATTTAGCTGGGTTTTTCTTGAGGAGGCCATTCTTCCCAAATACAAGGGTTCTACTTTCCGGGGTGTTCTTGGGCGAGCTTTAAAGGCTGTTGTTTGTGCGTTAAGGAAAGAAAGTTGTATTGATTGCATCCTGAGACGCTCCTGTATTTACGTAAATCTTTTTGATCCTTCTTTTTGCACAAAAGGTGTGCCCCCACCGCCTCCCTATGTGATTGAGGCTGAGGATTGTGGAGACACATGTTTCAAAGAAGGTGATAAGTTTTCATTTAATTTGCTTCTCTTTGGAAAGGCCAATGATTACCTGCCATATTTTGTCTATGCTTTTAATGAAATTGGTCAACAGGGGATTGGAAGAAGGACTAATGATACCAGAGGACGTTTTTCACTCTCCACGGTAGAGAGTGGAAATGTAAAGATTTACGATAGCAATTGTGGGAAGATAGACGATTGGCCTGAGGCAGAAGATTACCTTCCCGTTTTCAGCAAACAGGAATCAGGTGTTCGGCGTATTTCGATAAGTCTTCTGACGCCGTTACGCGTTAAGTACGCCAATCATCTTGCAGTTGATTTGCCTTTTCACCTTTTAATTAGAACCGTTTTACGGCGAATATCTACCCTTTACAAGACTTACGGAGAAGGGGAACCGTCGCTCGATTACAGGGGTATAATCGATCGCTCCAAAGACGTAAGGATTGTCCAGAAAAACTTGAGTTGGTTTGATTGGTCTCGTTATTCACGGAGACAGGACCAGCGTATGTTCATGGGTGGACTTGTGGGGAGTGTTTTATACGAGGGTGATTTGGATGAATTTTTACCCTATCTTCGCTTCTGTGAGTTGGTTCATTTAGGTAAGCAGACTACCTTTGGCTTGGGAAAGATTAAACTAGAAATCATCGGAGTTTAGAAATGAGAAATATTTTACTTGCTGTTTTAGGTTTAACACCACAGGTGATTACGGAAACACTTTATGCCCTTTATCAGGAGGGTCGGCACGTAGATTCCATACACGTCATAACAACAAGGAAGGGAAAAGAAAAAATAAACGCTCATCTTCTCGCGCCAGGTGATGGGTGGTTCTACCGCTTTCTTAGGGAGTACGAAGTGGGAGGTATCGAGTTTTCCCATGACAATATTCACACGGTAAAGGACGAGTACGGTAACGAGTACGAGGACATAGAGGATGCCGAAGCAAATGAAGCGTTGCTTAAGCTTTGTCTCGAAATTACATTTCATTTAACAAGAGACCCCGACACCGCCGTTTTCTTTTCCATTGCTGGTGGCAGAAAAACGATGAGTGCCTGTCTTATGGTGGCAGCGCAGTGTTATGGGCGACCACAGGATAGAATTTATCATGTTCTTGTTTCATCGGAGTATGAGAGCAATCCCGATTTTTTCTATCCTCCTCGCAAAAGCATCCCTGTGAGATTGATCGATAGCAAAGGGCATGAGTACGCAAAGGAAACGAAATACGCAGAGATAAAAATGGTCTCAATACCGTTCTTTTCTTTTCGTCATCTTTTATCAGGTGAAATGCTCAAGGTTCCCCGAACGCCCGCAGAACTTATGTTATCTGTGGTTAGAGATAATAAACCTGATCTTATTATAGATCTGTCACAGTCGAAGGTTATCTATAAAGGTCGTGAGTGCGATCTCATGCCTGCCCGTATGGTTTTTTATGCCTTCTTTGCTTTGAGAAAGAAAAATTGCCCAAAAGGCAATGAAAGACCATGCAAAGGTTGTAACGATTGTTATGTTGAATGGTCAGCACTGTCGTCGAGTTTTAAAGATGAAATTGTTCGGTTGTACAGGAGGTGTAATCCAAAACGGGCGGTAGAAGAGATGAAAAAAGGGGGTATTCTCGATCTGGATATGGGCAATTTCAATGCGTACAAAGGGAAAATACGTCGGGATTTGGAGGCTGCTTTTGGTGCTCACAATGCGAAGAGTCTTATCATAACTGGAGTTGGTAAGAAACCGGATACACGGTATGGCATACCAATAGACCGTAACAGGATAAAGATAATTTATTAACGATGGCAACGTTGCTGTTTTTGAAAAAGAAGATCTTAAATCGTAAAGTTGGTTCACTAAGGGGAGGGATGAGCAATGAGGGAAACAGTTCTTAAGGTTGCGTTGGCCGGTCTTTTACACGATATTGGGAAAATAGCTGAATACGCGATGGAGACGGAAGTTGATCAGGATTACCTGGATAGAAATGCTATCCTATTTCAGCCGGTTTTTAGAGGTCGTTACACCCACCGGCATGCTACATACACTTCCGCATTCATTGAGTGGCTGGAGAAGAGTTTGCCGGAAGAGTTGAATCGAGCTCAATGGGGACTCGAAGATACTTTTGTAAAATTAGCGGCAGGTCACCACAGACCAGAAACAGCTCTTCAGTGGATTATCGCGGAGGCGGATCGACTGAGTGCGGGATGGGACCGCCTGACTTTTGAAAAGGAGTACAACAGTGCCATTGACTGGAGAGATGCGCCGAAAACACGCTTACTTTCTCTGTTTGAGAGGCTTGGTTTCCATGAGAAAATGAACCGTGATGATTTCAAATACGTTTATCCTCTTAGAGAAATTTCGCCTGAAAACATTTTTCCCGTAGAGAAAGACGGAGCTTTACCGAAGACGGACGAAGAAGCCAAAAGTGATTACAAGAGGTTATTTAGGGAGTTTACATCTGCTATTGAGAAGTTGGCTCATAGAAAAGAAAATATATATTTGTGGTTTGATCATTTCGAGTCCCTATTGGGTATTTATTTAAGTTTTGTCCCTCAGGCGAGGGCGGGGATGACAATTCCTGATGTGTCATTGTACGATCATTCCCGTATGGTTGCCGCCATATCAAGTGCGCTCTTTCTTTATCACACAGAAACTGATTCTTATAACGTGGAGTCCATAAAGGATGAGAAACCAAAGAAATTTTTGTTTGTTGGTGGGGATTTCTATGGCATTCAGAATTTCATATTCAGCGAAGGTGAAGCGGCAAAATACAGAGCGAAGATGTTGCGTGGCCGTTCTTTCGCCATTTCACTTTACTGCGAACTTGCGGCTGATCTGATTCTTCGCAGAATAGGGTTGCCTTCCACTTCTATGTTAATTATGGCAGGGGGTAAATTTATTCTTCTTTTGCCAAACACTGAAAGTGTTAAAAATGAGCTCGCAAAAGCTGAAGAAAAAATCAATAGGTGGCTTCTCAGAATTTCACTCGGTGAGAGTTGTCTAGGCATTTCTCATCTTGAATCGGCACCCGAAGAACTTACGAGGGTAAGATTCTCAGATTTATGGGAGGAACTAAAAGATAGAATATGGCTAAAAAAATTCTCCCGTTTTTCGTTGTTTGAACATGGTGGAGCGGTTAAGGGTTATTTAGAGAGGTTCCGGCCTTTAAACCCGCCATTGTGTCCCTATTGTGGAAAAAGGCCTTCATCAGAGAGGGCTGAAAAATATAGGGAAAAAGATGATCGTTCTATGTGTGATATTTGTCGGGATCACATTTACTTGGGAAGCGGTATTACACGGAGTGATTTGAGAGTAGCCATTACGAGTAAAAACGCTGATATCCGAGAAGTTAAGCTTCTGGATCCTATTTTTGATGAATACCAGGTGACATTTACTAAAGGGTCTTTGAATGATCTGGCAAGGGATGGTTCGCTTTATAAGTACTGGGATGTGAATGTTGATCCAACGCAACCGATTAGTAAAACCGTAACAGTTCGTTTTATAGCCGGTTATGTGCCCACGTATCGTGAAGAGGATATGCACGATAAACGTATTCTTTCAAGAATAAAATCTGGGGAGAAAGAGGATGAAGGTATTGAGGTGGGTAAAATCAAAACGTTTGAGCATATAGCAGCTAAGGCACTGGTTATTGATGAAAATGACAAGGAACAGGGTGTGGCGGCGCTTGGTGTACTTAAAGCTGATGTTGATCATCTGGGAAAGTTGATGTCTTGTGGCTTGAGTGAGGAGGAGATTTCCATCACGCGCATGGCAGCTTTAAGCAGACAGTTTAATTTGTTTTTTACACTTTGTCTTCCCTATTTGCTAAAAAATGACCGTCGCTTTCATGATATATACACCGTTTTTGCAGGTGGTGATGATCTTTTCTTCGTGGGCCCCTGGAACAGGATAATTGATTTTGCGTCTCTTCTTAACGAGAGGTTTATCAGTTATGTTTGCCACAATCCAGAAATACATTTGTCAGCTGGCATTTCCTTACAAAAACCAAACACGCCTATTCAGAGAGTTGTTGATGATGTTGAAGATGCCCTTTCTAAATCGAAGGATAATGGAAGGAATTCAATTACAGTTTTTGGCAGCACGGCTAAATGGCATGAATTTTACGAACTTATGAAGATGAAAAGTACACTGTTTGACTGGTTTAATAGAAAGATAGTGAATAGCGCAATGCTTTTTCGTCTTAACCATTTCATAGGGATGGTGGAAAAGGAAAGGGTGGTTTGTAGTAAGGGGGGAGTGAGAATAGAGGACATGGAGTGCCTCAAGTGGCGAGCATTTTTCACCTATGTAACTGAGAGAAATGTAGGAAGTGTCATTAAGGACGAATCGGTTAGAAAAGAAGTGCGGAACGAGTTTTTAAAAGTGGCTGAGTGGTTAGAAAAATATCGTGAAAAGTTAAGAATACCCCTGTGGGGTTTAATTTACGATGTTCGTAGAGGAGGGAGATTATGAGTGAGTATCCTAATTTTTATGAGAATAGAGAGAAGAAAATAGTGAGTGTGAAACTATTTTCTGAGGAGGCAGAAAAGTGGGCGGAGAAAATCTGGACTTCTCGGAGGGGTAGTAATTCGAATAGGCGGGCTCAGATAAGGAAATTCTACGATGAGGTTATGAGATACAATGAAATAGTAAAGAAAAATCCTAGTGAATGGCAGGTTATCCATCCTTTTGTAAACATGATTATTGCGAAGGTTGTTTATGCGAAAGGGAGAGATAATCTCGTTACGGAAGAGTTTGTTAAGTTGATCAAAGGCTGCATAGAACAGGTGAAGGATCCAGAAGACCTCGATGTCTTTGCCAATTTCTTTGAGGCATTTATGGGATTTTACCGCCAGTATGAAGTTAAGAAAAAAGATGATGAGATGAAAGCGGATAAGAAAGGAGGGGCGAAAAATGGATATAAAACTTAAGGAGATTAAGGAGATTAAGGGCAAGATAATTCTGAAGACAGGTCTTCACATTGGTACGGGTAACACCGAAATGCGCATTGGTGGGACGGATGATCCTGTAATAAAACACCCCTATACGAATGAGCCTTATATCCCTGGGTCTTCGTTGAAGGGAAAAGTGCGGTCCCTTCTGGAACTGGAGAGTGGTTTGATGGGTGAGACAGGCGGTAGGCCCCTTCAGGCCAGCGATCTCCAGACAATAAAAGATGAAGAACAGAAGGAGATATGCAGAAAAATTCTTAAGGTTTTCGGTTCCGGTGGTGCTGACGCAGAAGATATCAAGAAGGAAGAACTAGGACCCACCCGTGTTTCCTTTTCCGATTGTCCACTAAACGAAGAGTGGAAAAGAGATGTGGATAGTAAAAGGCTCCCTTATTTCGAAATAAAGTCGGAGAATGCTATCAATAGGATAACAGGTGTTGCGGAAATGCCTCGTTTGTTTGAAAGAGTTGTAGCAGGTGCTGTATTTGATTTTCACATAGCTCTAAAAATTCTTGGTGATAAGGAAGAGGAAGAACTTTTTCCCTTCTTGCTCCGTGGCTTGAAACTCCTTGCGCATGATGCTCTGGGAGGCAGTGGGAGCAGGGGATATGGAAGAATAGAATTTGAATTTGCAGATCCAAAGATAAAAGATATGTACGATAGTATTCAGCTCGCTTGAAAAAAAGGAGGTTTGCCTTGAAGTTTTGTGAGGTTCGTATAAAGCCAAGATCGTCTTTTGGCACACCGCTTAAAGGTGATACCGTATTTGGTCAATTCTGTTGGCAAGTCAAGTACGATCCTGAAATATTGAATGGAGGTCTGGATTTCTGGATTTCCTGTTATCATGAAAGGCCGTTTGGTATTTTTTCAACAGCATGGCCAGTTGTTATGTGTAACAATAAAAGTTGTTATGCTTTGAAGACGCCTGATTATCCCCTCAAGGCTTTTTCCAAAGCATCCTATGAGGATAGGAGTAAGTTTTACGAGGAGAGAAAGAGGATTTTGAAGAAACGTTGGGTCATTGTGGGAGAAGATCTCCAATTAAAAGTTGACCGCGAGCGGATGAAGACCGATGAAGAAGTTTTTAGATCGGCGGGTTTAAGTCTCAGTGAAAGTAGCATCATGAGGGAGTTTGTCCAGGACCACAATACAATTAATCGAATTACTATGACAACAGGTGAAGATCAGTTTGCCCCATACATAATGAGAAATTTTGTATACCATCCTGATCTGGAGCTCGCTATTTTTGTGCTTTTTGATGAGGAAGCAACTGATGTTGAAAGGATAAAATTTGGTTTTGAGAGGATGGGGAAGTTCGGTTACGGTCGAGATGCATCCACTGGTTTGGGTCGTTTTGATGTTCTCTCTGTAAGAGAGATTGCGATTCCCGTTCGAGGAGATGCTGTTGCATGTTACACTCTGGCACCTTCGGTTCCAGAAAAGGACCTCTATAGTGAGGTGTTTTTTGTACCTTTCACTCGTTTTGGAAGACACGGAGATTTTTTGGCCACTTCGTCCAATCCCTTTAAGGCACCTATCATCATGGCGGATGAAGGGGCGGTATTATTCCCGAGTAGTGACGTTGTCTGGAGTAAACCGTACCTTGGTTGTGCGATAAAGGGTGTATCTAAGGTGGAGGTCAACACTGTTTCTCAGGGTTACTCCATTTATTTACCCATAAGTTTGGAGTGAGATTATGGTGGTAACGAAAAGGTGTTTCATAAAAGTATTAACCCCTGTTCACATAGGGTGTGACGAGGTTTACGAGCCTTTCTCTTTCGTTGTGGATGAACGGGAAAGGGAATTAGTGGTCTTCGATCCATTAACTTTTTTTAAATCTTTAAAGGAAGAAGAGAAGATAAAGTTCGACTCTCTAAGCCGGAAAGGGACTGTTGTGTCTCTTCTTGAGTTGATGAAATTCATGAGAGGTAGATCTGCAGAAGGCTTCCGGATACCGGTCAGTGAAGGGTTTGTGAGTCATTATAATAGATCTGTTGGGATGCCAATGGGGGATGTGAACAGGATTCAAAATGAGTTAAACAGGTTTGCTATTATGAGAACTGCTTTTAACCCTCATAACAACGAGCCCTATCTGCCAGGTTCTTCCATAAAAGGCTCCTTAAGGACGGCTTATCTGAACATGGTTGCAAAGAAAAAACCACCATTTAGTTTGAACCTGAGCGAAAAAGGTGCGAACAGAAAACTTGAACAAACATTGTTAGACTATAAGAGTATCGAGACTGATCCATTTAGATTGCTGAAGGTTTCTGATTTTGTACCAGTAAAAGCATCAACCCGTATAGTTTATGCGGTAAATGTGAAGAAGGATGGCAGCAGTGCGGGAGGATTGAGCCAAATTTTGGAGATTATAGAACCTGGTTCATTCTTTGTAGGGACAATTTCTGTTGATGAGGAGAAATCTCGTCATCCACTGGTAAATCACCAAATTACATTTAAGGGTGTCTTGGATAGTTTGCGTTTTTTCGAGCAGGAGAAATTGAGAGAGGAGAAGGAGCTTCGACAAGCTGGAATAAATGAGTGTTCTCTGAAGTTGGATGGTGGTCGGCTCATAAGAGTTGGCCGTCACTCAGGGGCTGAGTCAGTAACTATAGAGGGGTACAGGAAAATACGTATCAGAGGCAAGAGGGAATATGATTCAGATAAAGCTACAACAGTATGGCTCGCATCTGAAGTTAACAGAAATTATGACAAAAATAGAATAAGGCCGTTCGGTTGGTGTCAAATAGGTGAAATAACTCCGGAGATCGAAAAAGAAGTAGATGAATCATTAAAAGTTGCCAAACCTGTCAAAAAGGTGATGTCCGAGACCGTTGAGAAAATTGTTGAGAGAAGAACTGTTCCAGAACCTGTAATTGAGGAGTGGCCTTCTGCTCTTCTAACGTGGGATCCGGGGAAACAAGAGTTAAAGGCAGAATTTGAAGGCAAAAGGGCTATCCATAAGGGTAAAGATATTATCCCAGAAAACTTGCGCAGGAGTTTAATAGAGAAACGCAAAAGTGTGAACGCAAAGGTTACGATAGAGAAGGTTTACAACCGGTATTCAATCGTGAGAATTGAAGGTGAAAGCTGATTTTGGTTTGTTGATTAGTTTTCTGTTTCTCATGGAAAAAC
Source organism: Syntrophales bacterium (assembly GCA_026417625.1). Lineage (NCBI taxonomy): Bacteria > Pseudomonadati > Thermodesulfobacteriota > Syntrophia > Syntrophales > Syntrophales bacterium. The sequence continues at coordinate 23,195 of JAOACW010000016.1, forward strand.
GGGATGGAGGTAAAGTTGAAACGTTATATTCTAAACACGCCTGTTCTTACTACATACGGTTTGTATCGATTCTCAAGTATAGATGTTGAAGAAGCAAAGCGTATTGCAAAAGACGCGATTTCTGCCGTGGGTCACAAGGGGACTGCCGAAGCTCTTTCTATTCTTCTCGGCATTGATGTAAAAGTTAATAGAATTGAAGTTTTTATGGAGCCAGGAGATGTCGCTGTTGTTTTCAGAATAAAGAAACGTCTTCCGGAGGGAGTAGTGCTGGATACAGAAGATACTTTAAAAATGCCGTACGAACTCGGCAAGTTGGAGAGAATTGAGTAGAGATCCTATTATCGAATTTTTTTTGGAGGGGGCATGGCCAGGTTGTTCCTTTCTGTTTTAGGAACGGGTGAATATGTTGAGGCGTATTACCAACTGCATGATAAAAAAATAGGCCCTACAAGGTTTGTCCAAGTAGCCACGGCAAGTATCAATTGTAAAGAATGGAATGAAGATGATGGTATCTTAATTTTTACGACAGAGGAGGCGGTAAGGAAAAATTGGTATGATGGTGTAGACGGTAAATCTTCCAAGGGGCTTAAATCGTGTCTTGAAGAGCTATCTTTGAAACCGAGAATTAGGAACGTTATGATCCCTCCAGGTTTTTCGGAAGAGGACATATGGAAGATCTTTGACATTATGTTCAATGAGATAGGCAAATCCGACAGAGTTGTATTCGATATAACCCATGCCTTCCGATCATTACCAATGCTTGCGATGGTTGTTTTGAATTATGCCCGGGTCGTGAAGAAAATTTCCATCGAAGGTATTTATTATGGTGCTTTTGAGGTTCTTGGTCCAATAGTTGAAGTAAGGAATAAACCCCTTGAAGAAAGGATTGTCCCTATTTTTGATCTAACTTCCTTTGATGAGTTGTTATGTTGGGCTATTGGATTGGACAGATTTATTTCAACAGGCAATGCAGAGGCAGTAATAGCTCTTGCAAATAAGATTTATAAACCAGTTCTGAAAATCACTGCCGGTAAAGACGAAAAGGCAAGGAAAACTCGAATCCTCGCGGAGAAACTTGATCAATTTACCTCGGTTATGGCGACATGCCGGGGAGATAGGATAGGTAAAGTCGCAGCGGAGCTTAAACAGGCTGTAGATAGTTGTATTTCTTTTGGTGTGGTACGGAACACGCTTTTCCCTATATTGGAAGATTTGAAAAGGCAGCTTGATTCGTTCAACGGTAACGTAGTTAACGATAGCTTTTATGGTGCTTATTGGTGTTCTGAACACAACTTGATACAGCAGAGCTATACGATTTTGAGAGAAACTATCATTACATACTTACTGGAGAAGTTGAACCTCGATTATAATGATCAAAAATTGCGAGAAGCGGCAGCGAAGGCTTTCGATGAATTGGGTGGGGTAAGTGGTACACACTCAGTGTCTTGTGTTTCCAGTGAGAAAGAAGTTACAGGACTTTGCGTTTCATTTTTAAAAGATAAACCGGATTTGGTGAAATGCTTCGTAAATTTACGTAATTTCAGAAATGACCTAAACCACGCAGGGATGGGCAGAAAATCGGGGAGCAGTCCAAAAAGAATTCGGGAAAAACTAAAGTATTTCCTTGAGGAAACAAAAAGATGCATGGATGTTCTTTGACAACTGAATAATGTGTTATCGTGTCCCTTTATAATAATTGCAATATTGCTGTCCTTGTGAGTGTCGCATAATTTTTCGTAGAATCCATACTGGCCGTGGGGTGCAATTCCCCAAAGTTCGATTCCGGCTGCCCATCTTCGCCCCCCTATCATGAGGGGGCGAGGGGCAACTCACAAGGAGGTTTGGTAGTATGATAGTGTATGTCAAAACACAAGGGGCACGGGTTGTTCGTGAAGGGCGGCATTTGCTTGTAAAGAAAGAAAATGACATTTTACACACACTTTTCACATACAAGTTAGAACAATTGGTTCTATTTGGAAGTGTTGAAATCACACATCCTGCTTTGGTTTCGCTTATGCGACATGGAATAGATGTTGTCTTTTTAACTGCGAACGGTCGTTATCTTGGACGTCTATCGTCTGCGGAGGCGAGAAATGTAAATCTTCGGCGAAGGCAGTTCAAACTATTGGATGATAGGGAGTTCTGTTTGGGTGTGGCAAAGGCCATCGTTAAAGGAAAGCTCTTGAATATGGCTACGTTGCTCAACCGCATAAAGCGTACAAAAAACGATTCTATAGCAGGCAGGAAAGCTCAAGAGATACAAGAACTTGTGCCCCTTGTTGACAAAGCTGAAAGTATTGATGCTGTGCGTGGTTATGAAGGGCGCGGCTCGGTTCTTTACTTTGAAGGTTTTCCCCGTGGTTTCTTGAGCGATTGGGGTTTCACTCGACGTGTACGCAGGCCACCTACCGATCCAGTGAACTCGGTTCTCTCTTTGCTTTATACTTTTCTGATGAACAGGGTATACGCTGCTGTGCGTATAGCAGCTCTTGATCCTTATGTTGGTTGTCTTCATTCAATCGATTATGGTCGTTATTCTTTGGTGCTGGATTTGATGGAAGAATTTCGACCTTTGATTGCAGATACTCTTGCTCTGTCTCTTTTTAACCTTAAAATCCTGAAGAAAGATGATTTCTACGTTGAGAAACCTATGTCTACTGAGCAGGATGAATTGTCCGAAGAAGTACCTGATGTGACAAGCGATCCTATAGGCTGGATTTCTGTTGATGATTCTTCCGAAATGGAAATTATGGACCTCCCTGAGCAACCTGTCGTTGATTTTACACCGGAACTGGCACGAACTGGTAAATACCCGGTCAAATTAAGGGGCAATGCGTTGAGTAAAGTCGTTGAGGCATTTGAGAAGAAGCTTACGATGCGTTTTTTCTATCCACCAGCGGAACGTCATCTTTCTTATGCGGATGCTATCATTTATCAGGCTCAGCATTATCGAAAAGTTGTCGAGGGTGAAGTATCAACTTATTTGCCTATTCTTTTTAGGTGAGTTCTCGCAATGATTACAGTAATCACTTATGACATTACTGATCCTAAGCGTTTGGTGAAACTTAACAAGTTTCTAAAGGACTATGGTCTCAATACACAAAAGTCCGTTTTTGAGTGTGATATAGACGATGTAGCGATAAAGAAAATAAAGGACTATTGTAAGAAAAATTTGGACCTGAAGAGTGATTCGGTCAGGATTTATAAAATCTGCAAGGGATGCATGAATCGGGTTATCATTGTTGGTAAGGGTGTAAAAGTGACACAGTTGGATTATAGGGTTGTCTAACATGAGGGTTATAGTAGCTTATGACATATCAGATGAGTATCGTTTGAGAAAAGTGGCGAAAATAAGTGAGGACTATGGCACAAGGGTGCAAAAATCTATCTTTGAATTGAATATAACAACAAATAAGCTGCAGGAATATATAGAGCGTATACGAAGAACCATTGATCCTGCCGTTGATGGGGTTAAGTTCTTTCCTCTGTGCAATGGCTGTGCTCACAGAAAGGTAGAGATTATAGGTCAGGGATTTGTAGTCGATTTCGATACAGAGTTTAGCATTTTATGAGTAACTACTTTTGTGCAGACCTCCCTTCTCACACCAGCAATTTTTTGAACTGCTTGAAATTGTTATAAATTTAAGAACAAAGAACTGGGAGGTCTGCGTTTTAAAAAATTATCGAAAAAACAAGGACTTAGAAAAAAAAGAGGATGGATTGAACAATGTTTTTAGATTTTTTCCTTGGGGTCCGCAATAAAGGTTACAAAAAAGGCCTTACGGAGCTTATTAGAGAAGTTTGCGGATGAAATGAGACCTGATCATTGAAGGGATTGCGACTCAGGGCACCACTCCCCTCTATTGTTGTATGTCCCACGTGGCGATGAAATGAGACCTGATCATTGAAGGGATTGCGACCGATCGTATACCTG
>JAOACW010000017.1 GCA_026417625.1 Syntrophales bacterium
ATTCATACCAGATTCAGCAGACGATATAGGGGCGTTACCAAATAGTTCTCCTAAGTTAACGTATATTTCATCGACCGGGATCTACACAGGTACGGTATTTGCTACTTTGATAATGGGCGAAGAGTTTACAGCTCTGAATAATATCAAAATAGGAAGCCAAACGGACACATCTGCTGGTAAGGGACTATACTTTAACAATGACAGTCATATCATTACTGGCGGCGGAACCGTGTCCATGGGCATAACCACTCCAAGAGGATTGAGTCTTAACATAGGTAGCGGGTACGACCTTTCGATGTACTCCGGGGGGTTGAACATGGTTCTTGGAGACAGATTCACATTGGCGTCATGGTCTTCAAATGATTGTACGGTTGGAAATTACGGTAGCGGGAAACTGACATTGAAATCAAATAGTGGGGATATGTCGCTTGACTGCGGCGGAAACTTGAATATTGGTACAGTGTTTACGGATGGTATAGGTTTCTTTGGTCATTCGCCATCGCCAAAACTATCAGCCCAGCGGTTACCGTCTAACGCCACCTTATCGGATATAATATTCAAAATAAACGGGTTACTTGCAAAGTTCGATCAATACGGTTTACTTTATGTATATGATTAAAAATGATTACGGGAGGATAAAAATATGGCTAGTCAGAAAACTTTGGATAAAAACTATACCGTAAAGGATGGCGGTGTTGTAATCGTGGAAACGGTTCAGAAAAACCTGAGCAAGGAAGAACTGCTGCAGGAAAAAATGAATTTGATCAACCGGCAAGCTCAGATCTCGAGGCAAATGGCTGATATTCAGGCGCAGTATGATAATATTGGGAACGCGGTAACCGAGATTGATCTAATGATCGCCGCCATAGACGGGCCGACAAAAACTGAATAGAGCGTTTTAAAAGGAGGGGTTACGAATGGCTAATCGATACTGTAACCTGAATGGCACGAAGAAGATCAAGGACGAATATGTTTTGATAAACGGCGGTTTCCAGACAGTACAGTCCGAAATGGACACTCACACCGCTACAGAGTCCAACTTGCAGGGGCAGATAACTGCAAATGAGAACGATATTGAAGCAAAAGTCCTTGCGATAAAGGGGACAGGATATACAAACGAGACCTTAAAAGGTCTTCATGATCTGTCCTCGGCTCTGCAGACTCAAATAGACAACTTAAATTCGGTATATTCTACGGACGCAGAGAGAATCGCCGCTATTAATAATGTTATTAATCAGTTTCAGATAGCCGACGATGACCTCGAAGCTCTAATCATGAATAAGGCGAATTCCTCAGATGTTTACAATAAGTCATATATAGACGGATTGCAAACTACGATAAATGCCGCAATAAACGTTGTGACTAACAATTTATCGACTCTTTCAGGGAATGTCTTACAGAAAAATAACACGACGGTATTTGTCCCGAATGCTGATTATCAGCCATCTACAAAAAAATATGTAGATGATGCAATAACAATTGCTATAGGTACGGTTGTTGTCGGGGGTCAGATTGATTACGGTCTAATAACCGACACCGCTACTGAATTTGAAGACTATGGCTCAATATAGGAGGTCATGAATATGGCTAGACAAGTCCAGATTAGAAAAGGAAATACGGCTCAACATGCAACCTTCACCGGGGCAAATGGCGAAATAACAGTTGATGTCGATAAGAAAACGCTAGTGGTACACGATGGCGTAACTCCTGGCGGTTCGCCATTGGCCACACAAAAACAGTTAGACCAGTCGATTTCCAGTGTTAACACAAAACTTGACTCAGGAGTAAAGCAAAAGTTACAGCTTACTTGGGGTATGAATACAATAAAGAACAACGGCGATGCTCCTATATATCCGACAATTTCGGGTATTGGTCGTAAAATCGTGAATCTACTTGGTAAAAGTGGCGATTGTGAAGACACGAGCAAATGGGGAGGGTGGCAATCGACGCTGGCTCTCGACACCACAAATAAAGTGTTTGGCGGTAATGGTATAAAAATAACACTTACAAATACCTCCGGCGCTATGAATATCCAAAAACAGTCCATTCCATGTATCGACGACTCAAAGTATTACATGTTCTCGGCGTACGTAAAAAATGGAAATGCTGCGACAGGGATAAGGATCGGTTCATCGACTGGAAACACTGCGATGGTTTCAAGTGCGACCGCGTTCACTCGAGTCGTGATGAAATTTACGCCGGCCCAGATGGCATCAATCACGGCAACAACCTCTTTTGATGTGTCTGTATTCGGAGCCTCAGGGCAGTACGCTTATGTGGACGGCGTAATGATAAATGAGATCTCGCCTGCGGATTACGTATTATCGGATGCGGAATTACTTGCAAAGTATCCATATGTAGAATCTGTACAATTCCTTACAAACCCCTACTTTGAAATCCGCCGCAATAATCTTGTACGGAGTGGTTCGGCAGAAGAGGGGCTTGCTGCGTACACCTTAGGAACTGGAACGCCAACTCTCTCAGTAGAAAATGGGAGAATCAAAATTGTTTCCAATGGGTATGGCGAAGCCTATCAAATTGTTCCCGTACAACAAAACAAGGACTATTATCTATCGGCTAATATCTCTGGAGCGGTTAATATATTTGTATACACTGCCCCTGGTGGCTCTTGGATAAGGACGGGTATAGGAACGTTTAATTCCGGCAGTAACAAGAGCGTTCTTATCCTAATCGCAAATGCCTCTGCAGGGACCGGGTACTTCGATTCCGTCATGCTTACTGAAGGAACTACCGCCCCGGCTGGAAACCTTATCAGGGGAGGTAATGGAGAAAATGGGGTCTATGGGTGGATCCCAAGCGGATCCGTCGGCGCAATGTTCAATAATGGGTATTTCCAAATAACGGATCTTGACACTGGAGCAAGCCAAAATCTAAGGCAAGAGATAACAGTAAAAGCTAACACCACTTATAGCTTTAGATTTATTAGTAAGAAAGGGACAGCAAACGCAAGATTTCAACTTACTTGTTGGACTTCGAATAATGGGGCTACAACGCCGCAAGTAAATCCGTTGTATATTGTATCTGACACGTCCGACACCGTTACAACCGGCACAATTACTACAACCTCTGACACGGCGATTATGGTTATTGAAATAAAGGTCGGAGATACAGCAGCTGATACTGGCACCGCATATTTTAAGGAAATAACACTAGTTGAAGGGGCGGCCATCCCTACAGAGTATGCTACACCAAGATATAAGTCATGCGAGTCTAGAAAGTTTGTTCTCGAGGGCTTGTTCTCCGAAGAGGATATATTCTCTATAGAGAACGGTAAACTAAAAGGATTAAGATGGTGGGACCATCCAGCTCCTCTGTACGGGAAAGATATTGACTGGCAATTTGAGACCGACGGTACCGGTTTTAAGAGAATATACAGTGGTGTCAATCGTTTCCCAGACATGGGGCTTCTCAGTAACGGAACGTATGGTATAGGGATATTGGTTAAGCCTGATGGTAAGATTCTACCATTTGTGGACACTGCTACGGCGGATACTGGATTTTTGTATAAACCAAGCGATCATTTATTCATTCGTGTGCCCGATTCAGATTCAGGGTGGGGAGAGAGCTACACCCCTACTTCGGACGAAGTTAAATCGTTCATGAATGGCTGGGTGGCTGTATGGGGCGATTCCGGGCGAATTGTTTTCTGGCTGAGTTCTGTGGATAAAAGCATACCATCATCTGCTATAAAAGCAACGATAAGTGCGACGACAAATACTACCACAACACAGGTTGCCTCTGGAGGAACATCGTTCCCCAATGGAAGAATCGTGCTTGCTATATCTTCTACAGGTGCCGTACGGTCTTCCGGTATAGTCAGCAGTACCACAGCAACAACCGTAGTCACAAACGCAGCAATGAATGTTGTCTCGGGAGACACTCTCGTGCTTGCCGACAGTAGCGGGGCAGACACGACATTAGTCACTTGGTGCAAAAACAACTTAGCCCCTGGATACGAAGGATACAGGCTCCACTACAAATTGGCAAATCCAGAGCAATTGACCGATGCAAATTATCATATTCATGGTGACATTTGGGAGTTGCAGAAGGGTGACAACTATGTAGTTATGGACACCGGTATTGTTCTTGGGGAGTTGGCAAACCCGATTTTTGATGGGTCTGCATGGTGGAACATAGGTAATACGAGCCCCGGCGGATACATGGCGGGCGTTCCTAAGTACATGGTAGAAACATACAACGCCGTATATGCAAACCAGCAACCTCTTGATATCAGTAAGTACAATCTAACGGTGGGTACTGTAAATACATGGGTTAATACCCAAATGTACGGCAAAGAACGTCTCATAATAAACAACTCAAAATTTGACCCTAACGCTCGGTATACTGTAGATTATCAGATCCTCAAAACCCTAAACGCGATGAGTGGCACGTTCTCGCTGGAATTCGGACAAGGCGTAATACCGAGTTTGGAGAGTGTAGGAAAGGTTCTTGAGGATAAGCAAAAACGCGATTCGGCGTTAGACACATTGGTCGACTTATCCTTGTATGAGGAGATAAGATCCTACCCAATAACGGCAAGGGCGGTCCCTATAAATGGCGGAGGGTATTATATAAGACTTAATATTCCATTTATGCCAAAAAAGACACTTCCAATGGCGACCGTGAAGATTAATTCCATTAACGCTTTGGACTCCGGAGGCGTGCAAATCGGCATTACACAAGCAAGTACAGTCCTTTTTGGAGTGTATAGGAATTTCATTACGCTGGTTATCCGATACGATGGAGGAGACACGACTATAAGAAATAATATCAATGCAAACGGGATGAATGCGAATGTCGATGTAATCCTTGATTGTAGAGGGAGGGTATGAGCATGTTGAGATTGCAGGACAACAATGTGGTATTCAATAATTCAGAAACCATCGGGCATGTGAAGGACTTGGCATACGTAGAGGGTGGGTTTTCGCTCACCCTCCCCGATGGATCGATTGTTTTTATACCGGAGGAAGATTGCAGCCCTAACGAAGCAGAAGTGTTTGCCGCCTTTCATGAGTACTACTCTGAAACTGGCGGACTTCCTCCTGTTATTGAGGCTCAGGTGGTTACTACGGTCGATTCTATCAACGCCGAAGTCGTGTCCATGATCAGATCAGAGTATGATGAGAATGAGGAAATGAAAATGCTTCGTCTCGGTATACTCGACCCTGAAAACGCTGAATTCCTTGCGTATAACGCATATATAGAGGAATGCAGAGAATGGGGGAGGCAACAGAAGGAGTCTTATGGCCTGACGACATAAGCCCGTAAGACAAACAGTTTTAAACAAAAGAGGGGGCAAAACACGATGACAATTGAGGTGGCCATTTTAATATCCAGTGTTTCCGTTGCCTTTGCAATCTACCAAGGAATGACAAATATGAAACGTAATCAGAAAGCAGATGATAGGAGTGAGGCCTCACAGCTTACAACGGTGATCATAAAGCTTGAGAACATAGGCACTGGTGTAACGGAAATAAAAAAGGAAATGAGTATTTTGCAGAAAGATATTAAGGACGATCACGAACGGATAGTCAAGGTTGAAGAATCCGCCAAGTCGGCCCACAGGCGCTTGGATGTTTGCGAAAAGTACTGCAAGCGGTTTGTGAGCGAGCCTGAAGAGTGATCGGAGGGGTCAAAATGAGAGCTTATACTAAGAGATATAACAATACTACGTGCCACATAGTAACTTTCTCCCCTTACGAAATGAGACTTGAACCGCACAACGGAATTCCCGGAAAAAGAGAGTCCATACATAATATGTGGGGCTCTCCCGGGTTATCCGAGGTGACTTGTCTTAAGGCTAATGGTACGTTCTTCAACAATGCTGATCCCTCCAGCGAAATGCTAGGGTCAGGTCGGGGCGATAGCTTGTTGAACGTCGCATGGGACGGCCAAAGGTTCTATATGGAGCCGAATATCCCTAAAGGAATGAAAGAGGTCAGTTCTTCCTATGCACTGGTACGAAATGGTAAAAAAGATTATACCAATGAAAAATCCCTTATTGAGATATTAGGAAGCAATCCTCGAATGATCATGGGACAGAAAAATGACGGTCAAATGTCGTTCGTAGCTGTTGAAGGACGTCGTTGGGGTGAGAAAGGCCTTACCTCGGAAGAGGAGAGAGATGTATGTATTGTTGAGGGGTTCCGTGATGCAGTGAACAACGATGGAGGGGGATCCACCGTGTTGATTGTCGAGGATCAACAACTGAATAGGGCACATGACGGAAGAAGTTTAGGGTACATTTGGGTAGGGTATCGTAAATGGAGAAAGGAAGAATTGCCAAATCTCAGAAAAGGCATTAAGGGGATGTGGGTCAATCTTCTTCAGAGGATGCTTGGTATTACAGCGGACGGATCTTTCGGAGAATATACCGAAAAGGCTGTAAGACGACACCAGGAGGCATATAATCTAAAAGTTGACGGACGCGTAGGCCCACATACTTGGGCTAGTCTATGCGCTCTCAACAAAGTTTGAAAGGAGTGTTTGTAAAATGATCACCAATTTAGGTTTAGTAGAATTTGTGAAAAAAGCCAAGGACGCAAATGCCGGTTATGTGTATGGGACTATCGGTCAAGTCCTTACCGATAAGATCCTCGAGTACAAACTAAAACAATACCCAAGGATGATAACGCCATATATAGACTTTATTCGTACGAATTATATTGGAAAGGTTACGTACGACTGTGTAAATCTCATCAAGGCATATATATGGCAAAACGACGATAAAGAAGGTTGTTATGATCCGGCAAACGATGTCTCTGCCGATGGCATGTTCGATATCGCGCGAGTTAAAGGCCCTATCGATACTATTCCTGAGACGCCCGGAATTTGTGTTCGTTTTAATGGGCACATAGGTGTATATATCGGGAATGGAAAAGTAATAGAAGCAAAAGGAACAAAATACGGAGTAGTCGAAACGGATCTTAAAGGACGTGGATGGACGCACTGGCTCGAATGCCCGTACATTGTATATTTGAAGGTTGTAAAAGTAGGTTTAAAAGTGGGAATAAGCGGCGAAATAGTAAGGACTTTACAGGGGCAGCTTAATCTATGTGGAGCATGTCTCGAGAGGGATGGTTCATTCGGGCCGATGACAGAGGCTGCTGTAAAGGTGTTCCAAAAAGCCAACGGTCTACCTGCCGATGGAATTGTCGATATTCCAACGTCTCAGATGCTAAGGTATAGAACACTTGAGAGCATCGACTCTCTCCTTGACAAAGTTGAAAAGCTGGAAAAAAAGTTTGAGTAATATTAAAAAGGAGGACTAATATGGTTGACCAATTTGTGTCTATGGATTACATATTAACATTTGCTGGGATGGTCGTCATAGTGAATATGCTTACGCAGTTCACAAAGAAAATGTTTGATCGGATCGGAAATAACCGTACGAAATGGGTTGTCGCGGGCTTTAGTCTTGCGCTGTGTGTCGTGGCTGGGGCCTGGAAAGGAAAGTTCTCTAACGGACGCGAGATCACTGAGACCTGCGTTCTTTGGTTGATAAACAGCATTATTGTATGGTTCACCGCCATGAAGGCGTATGAAACAGTGGCAAAATAAAGGTAGTAAAGGACTGGTTTACTATGGATAAATGCACCGATTGTGCGCGTAGACTTTTAAGAAAATGCAGAGGATGCGACGGTAGCAAATATTTCGAACCAAACGTCTGTGTAAACTGCGTTAATAAAAGTCCCACTTGTCATTTTTCCTGTACGGAGAAAATAACCCCTTCGCAAAAATAACGCACGCTATAATGAAGGAAAATAAATCTTGAAAAGGAGAAGGTACAATGTTTGAAAAAATCACCAAAAGAGACAAACGGACCAACCTTGAAAAGGAGATTGACTCGGTCATATTAACCATGTCGTCATATAAGCCGGACTCAGACGAGTACGAAGCTATGGCAAAAAATCTTGAAATGCTATACAAGGCAAAAACGCACGAACGCGTTCGTCATGTATCGCCAGACACGATTGCGCTAGTAGCAGGTAATCTATTGGGGATCGTCTTAATATTGGGATATGAAAAGGCCAATGTCATCACAAGTAAAGCGTTGGGGTTTGTCATCAAAGGGCGTGTTTAAAACACACCCTTCTTTTTTGCCTCGCAGAAATTACAACGCATATAATGAAAATATATTCTTGAAGAGGAGAAAAGGATTAATATGAACAAAATCACAACTTTTTGGAGCGATAATAAGGATAAGATCAAAAATATTACAATTGCTGTGGCAGTACCAGTAGCAGTAATAGCTTTGTGTGGAATCCGACGTATCAACAAAATTATTGATGAGAACAATTTAAACGATCTTTTCTATGGGGATGATGAAACAGAGACGGAAGCTTAGGCTTCTTTCTTTTTGCCTCGCAGAAATTACACACGCTATAATGAAAATATTATTTAAAAGGAGAAATCATTATGTTTGAATTATTATTAGTTGTAGGTATTGTATTAGCAGTAGTAGCAACTTATGTAGTAGCAGAAAAGGTGTATAATTCCTAAGAGGATAATAAATAAAAGCGGATGTTATGACTTACATAGCATTCCCTTTTTTGTTTCGCAGAAATTACTCATGCTATAATGAAAGTTATAGAAAATCTTGAAAGGAGAAATAAATATGAAACTCACCGACATGATTGTATCAGGACTCTTGAAGAGAGGTATTCTTTACGAGGCACGTAATTGCGAAATGGAATTTGAAGTTCCAATATCACAAGAAGGTGCCGAGGGAGGAGCGCCCCCTCAGAAGGGAAAGACCGTGATAAAATTTAAGGCGGAGCATATGACACTTCGGATAGAAAAAGAGAAGGAATAGCTTGTAAAGGTCGTTAAGGAAACTTAGCGGCTTTTCTTTTCTCGCAGAAAAAACATATGCTATAATGAAGAGAAGTAGTTTTAGGCTGGCCTAGAACGATCAGTCGAATATCAGTAGATTGATAAAACGGAATCCAGATTCTGTACATCTCTTCTCATTTTTATAGGAAAGGATGTGAAAACGTGAAAAAGAAACGGTTTTATTCTGTATTGTTTATGATTTGTGCATTGGCTCTTGTTGCCCTATATTTATTTTTGTGTAATCGATGAAAAGGAGATAAAAATGTTTAAGGAAAAAGAAGTAGGATCTCCAAAATTTAAGGAACGTAATATGGAGATCAAAAAAATGAGAGATGCAGGCGTCTACTATAAGGTTATAGCATGGCACTTTGGCATAAGCATGACCAGGGTTAAACAAATAGTTGCTGCCGAGCAACAAAACGAAGACAACGGATATCGGTAAAAATAACAATCTTGAAGGGAGAAAAACCATGAATGCTAAGGTAATTAAGGATCTTAGGAAAGCAATTGCAAAGAACTCGCCTACAATTCTTACTGGTCTTGGGGTGGCAGGCGTCATAACCACTGCGGTGATGGCCGTTAAAGCCACGCCAAAAGCGCTGCAACTGCTTGAGGATGAACGGTATAACCGTCGACAGATGGATGGCCCAAACACGGATGTCATCGAGGCTAAGGACGCAATTCTCATCGCCTGGAAATGCTACGCTCCAGCTGCTGTTATGGGTGTATTGACGATCGCTTGTATAATCGCGGCAAACTCAATCAATCTACGTAGAAACGCAGCTTTGGCGGGGCTGTATTCATTATCTGAGGCCGCTCTTAAGGAGTACCAGAATAAGGTAGTCGAAACTATCGGAAAAAATAAAGAGCTTGCAATCAGAGACGAGATCGCAAAGGATAAAGTTGACCGAAATCCTGTTGGGGACAGCGAGGTAATACTCACTGGAAAAGGAGAGACCCTTTGCTATGACGCTCTCTGCGGAAGATATTTCAAGAGTAATATCGAACAAATACGTAAAGTCCTCAATGATGTAAGTCGCGAGATGTTGAGCGATAGTTTTGTATCATTGAATGAGGTTTACTACAAACTGGACCTTACGGGGACAAAGATAGGAGACCTTATTGGGTGGCACGTTGATGACGGTCTGATCGAACCTGAGTTTAGTTCCGTTCTCAATTCCGATGGTACACCGTGTCTTGTTATGGACTTCACTACTGAACCAAGATACATGTATAGGGATTAAAGGAGGGTATTTTATGAATCTCGAAATGATGGAACTGTTGGGCGATCTTCATATATTTAAAAAACATCTCAACCAGGAGACCGGAGAACTTACGGTGAAGATTACACGACTCGATAACGGACTAAGTGTATTAAGGAAGTTGTCAAGAATCGAGCTTGATACGAGTAGAGTCGATCCTTTACTTGTTCACGTTCGACAAATGGTATCGGAACTTGAGACGGCCTCGCAGAAATTACACACGTTATAATGAAAACCTAATAACATAAATTTGAAGGGAGATATCATCATGATTAAAGGAATCATTGAAGGAGTCAAAGCAAACAGGAAGGCGATCGTTAAGAACGCACTGATCGGAGTTGGAACCATAGTTGGACTAGCAATAGTAGCAACAGTGGTGAAATCGAAAACCAGTGAAAACGAAGAGGTCCCGGAAGTGGAAGCTGAAGAGTCCAGTGAACCGGAAGCAGATGAACAGTAATCAAAAATGTTAGGAGAATATAGGGTGTTATGAATTACATAGCACTCTATTTTTCTTCGACGTATTATTTGAGAGTGGTCGCCTATGAAAAGAAGAAAATGCAGCACTATTGAGAATAAAATTTGTGCTTTACTTTGTATCATCCTCGGAGCAGCATCAATATGTATAGAAGGAGACGCAACTGCGTTTCTTCTTTTTGGGATGATTGGTTTATTCTTATTAGTTGAGAAAGAGAACGTAATAGGATAAGGAGGTGAGCAGTTGTATATTGTGGTATACGAGGACTTTTATACACGTCCTCGAGATATCACAGAAGATAAAATAATAATTTTAAATACTTATGAACACGCAAAAAAAGTATTTGATGAGTTGTCGCTCGACTTATGTCACTTTGACGTACGTCTTATATGTTTGGAATCGCAGCATTTACATGCGCTATAATGAAACAGAAAAAATCTTGAAAGGGGATATCATCAATGAGCAAACTTGAATTGTTGAAGAAAGCCGCAGGGATTGTAGTTTCGGTAGGAGTTGGAGCCATAGTTGGTAATGCCATCACAAGCACAACCCCCGATACCGCTGGGACAATTAAAAAGGTCTGCATCGGAATAGGGGCGTTTGTATTGAGTAGCATGATCACGGATAAGGTTTCGGAATATGCCGAGAACAAGATCGATGAGGCCGTAGCACAAATCAAAGGCGCAGCAGTTGAATCCGTAGAGACAACCTGATTCACAAAGATAAGTATCATAAACATGATACTTATCTTTTACTTTTTAAGGAGGTTAAGTATGAATTACGCAGATTGGCATTACAAGAGTATAAGGGATTTTACCCTTGAGGATGCACTACAGGCTTATGAAGAGGGTTTTTACAGTATTTGCATGAACGGCGTAATTGGTATTTTAACCAACGACCCGGATTATTCTATAAAAAGACTACATAAAGTCAACTCTTGAAAGGAGTCACCATGGATAACGAGAATAAAAAGGAAGTCATGAAGGTGGATATGGGTTCTGAGGGTACTAAACCAATAAGGATGGATTTTCCTTCGAACTCCCACAAAAGTCGCCAGGAGAAAGAAGAAACGAAGAAAGTTGAAAAGGTCGTCACAGGACCAGTTGTTGCGAGGAAAAAATCACTGGGAAAAAGGGTACTCGAGACGTTCATTGGAGACGACATCAATAGCGTAGGATCTTATATTCTTCACGACGTTCTTATCCCTGCTGCTAAGGCAACGATCACAGACATGGTCCAGGGCGGAATTGAAATGTTCCTGTATGGAGAAAGAAAAGGATCCAGAACAAGGAGAGAAAACGGCAGGTCGTATGTTAGTTACAACAGCTACTCTTCCTCGTCTCCGAGAAGGGACGATCGCGACCGGCGCGATATATCCTCAAAAAATCGTGCACGGCATAGCTTTGACGACATAATACTGAGCTCAAGGGGTGAGGCGGAAGAAGTCCTAAGCAATCTTGTTGATTTGGTTCTTGATTACGGGCAGGCAAGTGTTTCTGACTTGTATGAGCTCGTTGGGATTACTGCAAACTTTACAGATAACAAATATGGCTGGACAGACCTCGCAAGCGCGAGTGTAAGTCGTGTTAGGGATGGTTATATGATAAACCTCCCGAAACCGGTCCTGCTAGATTAGGAGGGGCGCATGCTGCATCATGAAGTGTTAAACAAATATAAAGAATTGTTTCCATTTGGGGATCAACACATTGAATCCTGGTTTCCTAATGGAAGAAATTCTGTTCGTGTAAGATTTAAATATGGTTTTACGGTAGTGTTTACGTATCAAAGCGAGAAGAAGTGGCGATTGGAAACGGTCGATCAATTCGAGGAGTGCATGAACGTCAGATAATATTGGAGGGTCATTATGTCTGTTGCACAAATGAGAAATGCTATTGTGAAGGTGTATCCGGGTGAAAAATGGAAACAGAAAGTATTAAAGATGTCGGACGGCCAGGTTATAGCCGTGTATCATAATTTCCTATCTTCTAAAAAACTAAAATAATAAAAACTCTTGAAGGGAGAAAAAACATGAAACTCGAAGTTATTAAATCAACAATTATCAGAACAGCTGGACGCAGCGGTTTATTACTGAGAAAACACAGCCCTGAAATCCTTATGGGCGTAGGTGTTATAGGAGTTGTCACTAGCGCAGTAATGGCTTGTAGATCAACACTCAAGGCCGAAGAGGTTATTGACGAGGCGAAGAAGAAAATTGACAAAATCCACTACGCAAAGGAAACAATTTCTGTAGAGGAATATACAGAACAGGATTATAAAAAGGATCTTGCCGTTGCTTATGTGCAGACCGGTATAGACTTCGTACGTCTTTATGGGCCGGCAGTATTGGTTGGGGTGGCTTCTATTGGTTGTTTGGTTGGTTCCCACAACATTATGAGAAAACGTAACATTGCTCTTGTAGCGGCCTATAAGGCTGTTGAGCAGAGTTTCTCTGATTATAGAAAACGCGTTGTTGCTGAGCTCGGCGAAGATAAGGACTACCAATTCAAGCATGGCATAAAGACCGAAGTTGTCGATGGCGTAGAAATCGGCGAAGATGGAAAGAAAAAGAAAACCAAGAACGTTGTCACGACAATGGACCCTAACGGCATAAGTCAGTACGCGAGGTTCTTCGACGAGAGCTGCGTTCAATGGAGTAAGACTCCTGAGTACAACCTGATGTTCCTCAAATGTCAACAGAACCATGCAAACGATCTTCTCCATTCCAGGGGGCATATATTCCTTAATGAGGTTTATGATATGCTTGGTATCCCGAGAACACAAGAAGGTGCGGTTGTTGGTTGGGTAAAAGGCGAAGGAGACGACTTTGTTGATTTTGGCATCTTTGATGGTAATGATACTAAGAAGCGCGATTTCGTAAACGGTTACGAACGTTCCATCTTGCTTGATTTCAATGTTGCCGGGGTTATCTACAACATGATCTGACTGAGGGATGGTTTGAATGCTATCGGTTCAGGGTATTATGAGCAAGATATCCTGAACTACCCTCACATTTATATGTATGACTACGGATGCTTGAACACGCAAGTATTGAAAGGGGATTTAAGATGATTGACACAAATTTTAAGGAGTGTTGTCAGACATGCGCTAATAGAAAGACCGAAGTAACCGAGTATACGGTCTGTAGTGACGATGGCCCGGTTATAACAAATACCATTATACGATGTGAGCATGAACCTGTGTGTAAATTTTATCATGATGGCGGAGAGAAACAAGTTGCAAGTTATTATGATAAAACCTTTATAGACCACATCTTAGCATTACCGACATGCAACGAATGCTATAACAGGTCTTGCGGATATGTCCCTAAGCTTGGAACCTCAGTTCGATACAATTGTCCATTATATATTGGTAAGAAGGAGATTTGATATGAGAAGATATACCTTTGGTAAGATGTTGTTCGATTTTGGAATGACCGTCGTTACTGGCGGTCTTTGGCTTGTCTGGGTAGCTGTAAGATATCTGAGAACCCATTAAAAAGAATAGAAAGAAGGTAATTACAAATGAACACAAACATTATTAAAAGCGTTGTTATATTTGCGTTGGGCGCCGCTGTAGGCTCCATCGCTACGTTGTTGCTCGTTAAGGATAAATATGAGAGAATTGCAAACGAGGAAATAGCTTCGACAAAAGAAAATTATGAAAGAAGGAGAAACCGGTCGAAGCAAAACAGCGAGGCTAGTGAGAGTGAAAAACAACAGGAAGACCGGGAAGAAAAGGTGTTAGTTTACAATCGTGACAGATATAAGAGGATAGTAAGAAGATATAATGGTGATACCGAGATCTCAAACGCCCTTGCGGATCCTGCAGAAATGGAACACCCAAGGGATGATGAGGAAGATTATCGCGAGCACGAGCGGCTGTCAGAGAGAGCTAATCGTAGAAGTTCGACCGGCCCTTACATTATAACAACCGAGCAGTTCTCTGAAGAGATGAGTCACTTTGATAAGTTGACTATTTACTACTATGAAGATGATGACACTCTGGTTGACGAGAACGAACAAATTATATGCGATGTCATTTCAATAGTTGGTGATGAAGCCCTGGATCAGTTCGGAAATGGCTCTGAGGACCCCGAAGTTGTCTACGTGCGTAATGAAAAGATGCAGATCGATTACGAAGTGATCCGTCTTAGTAAGAGCTACGCACAGACTGTACTCGGATTAGAGGCAGATACGAACAACGGCAGGCGCGGTGTGAGGAGACGTGATCCTGATGAGGAATGAGAAAGGCCGTAGACCCGTAGTTCAGATGTCTAAGACTGCTACGGTAAACGAATACTATTTCTGGCTATGCGACCTTGTAAATGCTAACGGTAGTGACCCAAGTTATAACGAACTGATGAAGGCCTTATATAACAAGACTTTCTACTGGTCTGTTCCGAACGATGACAACAGGGCGGCAGAGGGTAGAGACCTACGCGAAAGATTTTGTGAGGAAACGGGCCTGGTTTATGTTCATGACTACTTTGATTTCCACTGTTCGATGTTGGAATTGATCATTGCTCTTGCTTATCGATGCGAGAGTACAATGGCGGACCAAGGTGAAAACATGAGCATGCAGCACTGGTTCTGGAAGATGTTATCGAATATCGAACTTCTGGATTGCACGGACGAATACTTTTATAACATGGGTGTACCGGATTATGTTGACTCAATATTGAATCGAATCATAGACAGAACGTACCACCGTACGGGTAAAGGTGGGTTATTTCCATTGAAACATCCGAAAAAAGACCAGAGAAAAGTGGAGCTTTGGTATCAAATGAGCTTGTATTTGGTCGAAAATTACTATACCGAAGACGTGGTTGTGTGACACTTGTTACACTTTGTATTTTGGTTTTTACATCTACCCCTGCCACGGTGTGACAAAAAAGTGTCACATTGTGACGTTTTTTTTAAAAAGTGTCACAGCCTCTAACCCGCACGGTGACTACATTTGAAGGCTCTGTGTGACGTTTTTACACTTTTATCACTTAACTAATATACGAAGAAAAAATAGAATATATAAAAGTTTTATTTGTGACAAAAAAGTGTCACACTGTCACAAGAGCTTTGAAAGGAGAACCACGTGGATTTTTATCAGATAAAAGAAAGGAGCGCTAAGAGCGGCGTCGTAGAGATTTATCCTGACTTCAAAGTGTGTAGGTCAAAAGATCTTATGGTTCGTGGAAGATCGTTCTATGCAATTTGGGATGAAGAGAAGGGTCTATGGTCTACTGACGAATATGACGTACAGAGACTTGTCGACGCCGACCTTATGTCTCACCGAGAAAAAGCGGTAATGAAGACGGATGGAAATGTCGTTGTAAAATTGATGAGCGACTTCTCCACAAAGTCATGGGCGGAGTTCCGTAATTACATAAGTCATATCTCGGATAATGCCCATCAACTTGATGAGAAACTCACGTTTTCAAATACCGAGGTAAAAAAGAAAGACTATGTGAGTAAGCGGTTAAACTATCCGCTTGAGAGAGGGAAGCATGACGCATTCGACGAGCTTATCGGAACTCTTTACGAACCTGAGGAGAGGGCAAAACTTGAGTGGGCTATTGGAGCGATTGTCTCTGGCGATGCAAAAGATATCCAAAAGTTTATTGTACTTTATGGAGAGGCTGGGACAGGTAAGTCTACAATTCTTAACATTATTCAAAAGTTATTTGAAGGGTATTACACCGCCTTCGAAGCCAAAGCCCTCACCTCGTCAAGCAACGCTTTTGCGACCGAAGTATTCAAGTCCAATCCGCTTGTCGCAATACAACACGACGGTGATCTGTCGAAAATCGAGGATAATACGAAGCTCAATTCAATTGTATCCCATGAAGAGATGACCATGAATGAGAAGTATAAGCCCTCCTATATGGCAAGGGTTAATTGCTTCTTGTTCATGGGTACAAATCGCCCAGTTAAGATAACGGATGCAAAGTCAGGGATTATCCGAAGGTTGATAGACGTAAAACCGACAGGAAAAAAAATACCGCCTAAAAAGTATCAAGCTCTTATGTCTCAGATAGATTTTGAGTTAGGTGCAATAGCTAGTCATTGTCTTGACGTTTATAGGGAGATGGGTAAAAACTATTATAGTTCTTATCGACCTCTTGACATGATACTGCAGACGGACGTGTTCTTCAACTTCGTGGAGTCAAACTACCACACGTTTAAAGAACAGGACGGCGTTACCCTTTCTCAAGCATATGAGATGTATAAATCCTATTGCGATGATGCCATGGTGGAATATAAGACCCCTAGGCATAAATTTAGGGAAGAACTGAAAAATTATTTCGTGACCTTTTCGGATGTTGCCCGCGTAAATGGTACCCAGATACGAAGTTACTATTCTGGGTTTCTTGCCGGAAAGTTTACATCAGCCGTGCAAGCGCAACCTACAGAGGAGCACCAGAATTCGCTAGTGCTAGACTCTACTGAATCTATATTTGATAGTTTATGTTCAGATTGTCCTGCCCAATATGGAAACGAAAAGGACAAGCCCGTTATGAAATGGGACGAGGTTACCACAACGCTGTCAAAAATTGATACAAGTAGAGTGCACTATGTTAAGGTTCCGGAGAATCATATTGTGATAGACTTTGATTTGACAGATGAAAATTGCAACAAGAGCGTCGAAAGAAATCTTGAAGCAGCTAGTAAATGGCCACCAACCTATGCGGAGTTTAGTAAGGGCGGAGCAGGAGTGCATTTACATTATATTTATGATGGGGATACCAGCAAGCTCAGTCGTGTGTTCTCCGATGGGATAGAGATTAAAGTCTTCACAGGAAATGCCTCATTAAGGCGCAGACTCTCAAAATGTAATAATATTCCTATCACCACTATAAATTCAGGTTTACCCTTGAAAGGAGAACCGATGATTAATTTTACTGCTGTAAAAAGCGAAAAGGGTCTTCGGGAGATGATTAAGAGAAATCTCAATAAAGAAATTCATCCTGGAACTAAACCAAGTATCGACTTTATACATAAAATATTAGATGACGCATACGCCTCTGGTCTGGTTTATGATGTAACGGATATGCGACCTAGCGTGTTAGTCTTTGCGAACAATAGTAGTCATCAGTCCGACTATTGTGTAAAATTGGTAGGCCAGATGAAATTCAAGTCCGAAGAACATAGCGAAGCGAAAACAGATTACAAAAGCGACGAGTTAGTATTCTTCGATGTCGAAGTATTTCCTAATTTGTTTGTTGTTGTCTGGAAAGCTAAAGGTAAGAACCCAGTAAGGATGATAAACCCGGGACCAGCAGAGATAGAACCTCTCTTACAGTTCATGTTGGTTGGTTTCAACTGTAGACGATACGACAATCACATTATGTATGCCCGTTATATCGGTTATGATAACGAGAGATTGTTTACGCTTAGTCAACGTATAATCAATGGAAGTAGTAATTGCATGTTTGGCGAAGCATATAATCTTTCGTACACCGATGTTTATGACTTCTCTTCAAAGAAGCAGAGCTTAAAGAAATTTGAAATCGAGCTCGGGATTCATCACCAGGAACTCGGGTTGCCCTGGGACCAGCCGGTGCCTGAGGAGAAGTGGGAACAGGTTGCTGATTATTGTGTAAATGACGTTGTCGCGTTGGAGGCAGTATTCGAGGACAGAAAAGAGGACTACATCGCGAGATTGATAATTTCAGAATTAAGTGGGTTATCTCCAAATGACACCACACAAATGCACACCGCAAAGATTATATTTGGTAATGATCCACGTCCTCAGGATAAATTTGTTTACACGGACTTAGCCACAATATTCCCTGGATACACGTTTGAGAATGGAAAGAGCCAATATCGAGGGGAGGATCCTGGAGAGGGAGGATATGTATACGCTGAGCCAGGAATGTATACGGATGTGGCGTTACTTGACGTTGCGTCCATGCACCCGACAAGCGCTATCGTAATGGAGGCCTTTGGCCCATACACAAAGAATTATAAAGCCCTTCTCGATGCGCGTATAGCCATTAAGCATAAGGACTTCGACTTGGCTATATCAACCATGCCTTTGTTAGAGAAATACTTGGCGGATAAAGAATCTGCCGATGCTTTGGCGTATGCTTTAAAGATTGTTATCAACATTGTGTATGGTTTGACATCTGCAAAGTTTGAGAACAAGTTCAAAGACCCACGCAATGTCGACAATATCGTTGCTAAGCGCGGAGCGCTGTTTATGATCGAGCTTAAGCATGCTGTTCAGGAGAGAGGGTTTAAGGTAGCTCATATAAAAACAGACTCGATCAAGATTCCTAATGCTACACCAGAAATCATAGAGTTTATCAAGTCGTTTGGTGTATGGTATGGATATACTTTCGAGCACGAGGCTACATATGACAGACTCTGTTTGGTTAATGATGCAGTATACATAGCCAGATATAAAGATGGAAAGCATGCTGGAGAATGGACGGCCACTGGAGCGCAATTTGCACAGCCTTACGTGTACAAAACCTTATTCAGTAAAGAGAAGATTGAATTTGGAGATATGTGCGAAACTAAGTCTGTTAGTACAGCTCTATATCTCGATATGAATGAGGGGCTTGGTGAGGAAGAGCATGAATACCATTTTGTAGGTAAGGTAGGAGCATTCTGTCCTATAAAACCTGGAAAAGGCGGAGGCGTACTTCTAAGAGAGAAAGATGGAAAATACTATGCCGCTACAGGGAGCAAAGGATACAGATGGCTCGAAGCGGAGGTTGTAAAGGCGTTAGGGAAAGAGGAAGATGTTGATAGAACGTTCTATGCCGAACTAGTGGATGATGCAGTCGCAAACATCTCCAAATTTGGGGACTTCGAATGGTTCGTTTCAGAGCCAGTAAAGGACGCTCCTCCATGGGCGTGTCCATGCGGAAGCGAGAAATATGACAATTGTTTTGAGTGCCCGAATTCACAAAACGGGTCTTTAAACCCATGCAAACTAGGATACGAAACTATACCATTTTGAAAAGGAGAATAAACCATGATAAAAAGTAATATTGTAATTGAAAGCGCGAGGATAGGATTCAGGAATTTCAGCGGTAAAGAAGGAAAATTTAACCCTGCAGGAAATAGAAATTTCTGCGTATTCTTGGATAGCGAACTTGGTAAGCGTCTTGAGGAAGATGGTTGGAATGTTAGATGGCTTGAGCCTAAAAATGAAAATGAGGACAAACAGGCGTATCTTCAGGTAAAGGTCAGCTTTGACAATATCAAACCAAAGATGCTGATAATCTCGAGTAAGGGTAAAACGATTCTCGATGAGGACTCAGTGTCTATTCTTGACTGGGCTGAAATAAAAGAAGTTGATCTGATCATACGTCCTTATAATTGGACTCTCCATGCCGGTACAAAAAATGAGAAGAGCGGCGTTAAGGCATATGTTAAGTCCATGTATGTGACAATTGCGGAAGACGAGTTCGAGTCGAAGTATTTTGATGTCCCCGACAGCGCTACCGATTCAATAGGTGGTTGCGGTCATTGTTATGCCTGCGATGGCGATTGTAAACACCATGGCGATTAATCTTGACGATCAACAAAAAACGGCAGTAGATAAGCTGAAGTCCGGCTCCATCCTTTGTGGTGGGGTCGGCTCCGGCAAGTCTAGAACTGCCCTAGCCTATTACTTTATGAAAGAATGCGGTGGAAGAATAAAAATAAACGGCGTTGGCGAATTTACAGAAATGAAGAACCCAAAAGACCTTTATATTATAACCACTTCAAAAAAACGCGACACTCTTGAATGGGAGGGCGAGTGCGCACCATTTATGATATCGACAAAGAAAGAGCATAGTATTAGCGGTGTAAAGGTTACCGTCGATTCGTGGAACAATCTTAGAAAGTATATTGGTGTCAGAAACTCATTCTTTATTTTTGACGAACAGCGGTTGGTCGGATCCGGTACGTGGGTAAAATCGTTTCTTAAAATCGTAAAAGCAAACAATTGGATTCTTCTCAGCGCAACACCAGGGGATACATGGACCGATTATATACCGGTGTTCTTGGCTAATGGTTTCTATAAAAACCGTACTCAATTTCTTAGAAGACATGCTGTTTATAATCGGTTTACCAGATATCCAAAGATTGAGAAATATATAGAGGAAGCGCGCCTATCAAAATTGAGGGACTCGATAACTATCTCAATGAATTATCAAAAATCTACAATATCGCACAATCAAATAAAAATTGTTTCGTATGATAAGGAGGCGTTCAATAAAGTATTAGCCAAACGCTGGAATATATATGAAAATCGCCCAGTAAAAGCTATAGGAGAATTGTGTTATCTTTTAAGAAAAGTTGTAAATAGTGACCCATCAAGAATAGACACAGTTAAACAAATAATCAAGATCCATCCAAAGTTAATAATATTCTATAACTTTGATTATGAACTTGAGATGCTTAGAAAACTTGGCGAAGAACTGCACTTGCGTACAGGAGAATGGAATGGGCATGTGCATCAGGAAGTTCCAGACGGGGAAACATGGTTATACCTAGTACAGTATTCTGCAGGAGCGGAAGGGTGGAATTGTATAAAGACAGACACTACAGTCTTCTTTTCACAGAACTACTCGTATAAGATCATGGTGCAAGCGGCAGGTCGCATAGACCGTCGAAACACGCCATTCAAGGATCTATATTATTACCACATAAGATCAAATTCTATTATTGATCTTGCCATCGCAAAAGCAATTAGAAAAAAAAGAGACTTTAACATTCATCGTTTTATGGATGTTTGAGGCCCTCGCGTCAGGAACATATGCTATAATAGAAGAGATAGGATATGCCTATCTTAATATTTTTTGTAAAGGAGGTGTTCCTGTGTTAGAAAACAGATTTAAAACAAATCTTATACGAGAGATCGAAGAAATGTTTCAAGGTTGTTTAGTGATTCATCTAGACCCAAATGATATTCAGGGGATTCCTGACATATTAATTCTGTATGAAGACAAGTGGGCGGTACTTGAAGGAAAAAAAAGCAGGAACTCTCCTCATCAGCCCAATCAGGATTATTATGTTGATATGATGAATGAAATGTCATTTGCTTCTTTCATCTACCCCGAGAATAAGGAGGAGGTACTAAATGAACTTCAACAAACATTTCGACGTCGAAGGCCAACACGCGTTCCTAAGCGCTAGCAAATATCATTGGGTCAATTACGACGAAGAAAAGCTGGCAGTAGCATTTACAAAATTTCAAGCCACACAACTCGGGACTAGACTTCATGAATTTGCGTGCGAGTGCATACGGCTCGGAGTAAAATTACCAAAAACAAAAAAGACACTGAATATGTATGTTAATGACGCGATAGGTTTTAAGATGGAACCAGAGCAAACATTATATTATTCGGAGAATTGTTTTGGCACCACAGATGCTATAGCCTTTAGGCAAAACTTTCTTAGGATACATGATTTAAAAACTGGGGCAACGCCTTCGTCTATCCGACAGCTTGAGATCTATACCGCCCTGTTTTGTTTAGAGTATAATTTCAGTCCAAAAAGTATAGGAATGGAACTTAGACTCTATCAGTCAGACGAAGTTATCGTTCATGAACCTGTCCCAGAAGACATCCTTTACATAATGGACAAGATCGTAATCTTTGATAAACAAATTGATAAAATGAAGATGGGAGAATAGCCATGGCTGACGAGATAAAACATTATGGGACGCCCCGTCACTCAGGTAGATACCCGTGGGGGTCAGGCGATGATCCTCAACAAAGAAATAAAAGTTTCCTCGGTCAAGTCGATGAATTAAAGAAAAAGGGCCTAAGCGAAGTGGATATTGCTAAGGGTTTTGGGATGACAACATCCCAACTAAGAGCAAAGAAATCAATAGCAAAGGCTGAGCAGAGAAAGGCAGACGTGGCCGAAGCTTTAAGGCTGAAAGACAAAGGATATTCAAACGTTGAGATTGGTAAACGTATGAATATTAATGAGTCATCAGTGAGGGCGTTATTAAACCCCGCGCTTAATGAACGATCGGAGATAACAGATTCAACAGCAAACATGCTGAAAGAAAGTGTCGATAAAAAAGGATACATCGACATTGGCGCCGGTGTAGAGAAGCACATAGGAGTTAGCCGCACAAAATTAAAGACCTCCATTGCTATGCTCCAGGAAGAAGGGTACACGGTCCATTATATCCCAGTTGAGCAACTTGGTACAGGCAAGAATACGACAATAATGGTCCTTGTAAAACCTGACACCACATACTCCGAGGTTTATAAGAACAAGGATAAAATCCGAATGATCACCGACTATTCAGAGGATGGCGGAAGATCGTTCCTTGGCTTGGAGCCAATAAGAAGCGTCGATTCAAAGAGGGTTCAGATCCGTTATCATGAAGACGGCGGTTCAGAAAAGGACGGCGTAATTGAACTTCGCCGCGGCGTCGAAGATATTTCTTTGGGGAATTCCAAATACGCACAAGTCCGTATAGGGGTAGACGGGACGCACTATTTGAAGGGAATGGCCATGTATAGTGATGACTTGCCGAAAGGCGTAGATATCATATACAACACCAACAAACCAGCAGGCACCCCTAAAGAAAAAGTGTTTAAAGAAATGAAAGATGACCCTGACAACCCATTCGGCGCAACCGTAAGGCAAAAACATTACATAGACTCTGCTGGTAAAAAGCAATTATCCTCTCTCAACATTGTAAATGAAGAGGGCGATTGGGGAAAGTGGTCTAAGACCTTATCCTCCCAGATGCTATCAAAACAGAGTCCTTCATTAGCAAAAAAACAACTTGGGTTGGCTTATGACTTAAAGAAAGAAGAGTTTGATGAAATAATGACTCTTACTAACCCGGCTGTAAAAAAGAGACTCCTTGATTCTTTTGCTGATGATTGTGATTCCTCTGCGGTTCATCTTAAATCGGCGGCCCTCCCTAGACAAGGCTCGCATGTAATTCTCCCTTTCACCACAATGAAGGAGACAGAGATTTATGCGCCTAATTATAGGGACGGCGAACAGGTAGTGCTTATTCGTTATCCTCATGGTGGAATCTTTGAGATACCACAATTAACGGTTAACAACAAACATCCGGAAGCAAATAGAGTAATGCGCAATGCGACGGATGCCGTAGGGATTAACTCAAAGGTTGCTGAAAGATTATCGGGAGCCGACTTTGATGGGGACACAGTCCTTGTTATACCGAACAATCAAGGACTAATAAAAACCGCCCCCAGACTTAAGGCTCTTATAGATTTTGACCCGAAGATTGCGTATCCTGCCTATGAAGGCATGTCTAGGATTAGTTCGCGCACCAAGCAAATGAAGATGGGCGATGTGTCCAACCTAATAACAGACATGACCATAAAAGGCGCAACTCCTGATGAATTAGCAAGAGCAGTTAGACACTCAATGGTTGTTATAGATTCAGAGAAGCATAATTTGAATTATAAGCAATCATACATCGACCATGGAATTGCCGATCTTAAGAAGAAGTATCAGGGTAGCGACAGAAGTGGTGCCGCAACTTTAATTTCTAAGGCCTCAGCTGAAGTAAGAATTGGTCTTAGAAAAGAAAAGACAGATCCTGAAACAGGAAAGAAAGTGTATGAGTACACCAATGAAACCTACACTGGAAAGAAAGGAAAGCCCGTTCTTAGAACCGTCTCGTCCACCAAGATGGCAGAGACAGACAACGCGTTTACACTTTCTTCAGGCACCCCCATGGAAACGGTTTATGCTTCCCATGCAAACAAATTAAAAGCCCTTGCTAACCAAGCAAGAAAGGTCTCAATTAACACGGACTATGCGCCTTATTCTCCTTCTGCAAAAAAAGTATATGAACCCGAGGTGTCTTCTCTGATAGCAAAATTAAATGTTGCTTTAAAGAATAAACCTTTGGAAAGACAAGCTCAGTTATTAGCAAATGCCGTAGTCGCTGCTAAAAAAGCTAACAATCCCGACATGGATGCGGCAGATCTTAAAAAGATCAAAGGACAAGCTCTTGCTGAGGCCAGAAGCAGAACAAATGCAAAGAAACAGCGTATAGACATTACTGATCGAGAATGGGAGGCAATCCAAGCAGGCGCCATTAGCGCAAATACTTTATCTCAGATACTTAACAACACGGATCTCGATAAAGTGAAACAATTAGCTACACCTAGGACAAGTACATCCTTAACAGCAGCAAAGAAAGCAAAAGCTAAGTTAATGCTCTCATCTGGCTATACGCAAGCAGAGGTTGCTGATGCTCTTGGAATATCGACCAACACTGTAGCTAAGATAACGGAATGATAATGAAAGGAGATAGATCTCGATGAGGCAATCAATGCTCACAACCATTGACAATCCATTTGACCCATTCACACAATTCGACGACTGGTTCGCTTTTGATGAAGGAAAAGGTTATCACTCTTGTGCTTATCTTGCTAGAATAGCAAAAACATCAGACGAACTAAGTCAACAAGATGAAGACCTTGCAATTGAGCAGGCGATTGACGAGATCGTTACCCTCAACATCCTTGGTATCTACAGAAAAGTAACAAGAGAATCGGAAGTTATAGATGCAAATGTCGAGGAACAGTCAGAG
>JAOACW010000018.1 GCA_026417625.1 Syntrophales bacterium
AGATGTGTATAAGAGACAGGGGTATGCCTAAATGACGCAACACGCCTTGTTCGCGAACCTCTTTGAGATCCGCAAGTGATGGATCGGACATTGATGTGAGGAGTATTATGGAGTAAATAAAATACGTTAAACGACGCATAGTTCTCCTATTCTTGATTTTAACAGAATAGGCGCAAAAAATATACCAAATAGGGACTGCGGAAGTTAATTTTTTATCAGTTGACATGCTCAAAGGGAAGAAAGTAAAAGTCCGTATGGTTATGAAGAAGAAAGTTATTTTTTTGTTTGGTGTTGGTTTGTTTTTTTACACAGCTCTTTATGGCTATGCTCGGGAAGAGACGGTGCGTCTAGTCTTTCGCAAGCATGGTTCATATAAAGGTCATACTTATGTGTACACTGTGAGGAAGGGTGATTGGCTTCTTGATATACTGAGAAAGAGGGGATTGGGAAGATCAGAGTTACGACTCGTTAAGATGTTGAATCCACATGTTAGGGATCTAAACAGAATATATCCCGGTCAAAAAATTGTTCTCCCAGGAAAAAGAGTTGCAAAGGCGGGATTGGTAAGCAGAACGGAGGGGGGACAGGGTTCCAGTAAAGGCACGTTGGGGGAAGATGTGACCAAGGTGTGGAGTAGAACGGATGTGGATCTTATTAGGGGGATTCTTAAGAGATTTGATGTTCCTCTTTCAACTGCAGGTCATACTTATATACCCATGCCCGATGGGGGTCATGTAGTAGTTGATTGTTCGTTCATACCTCGGATCGATTTTGATGATGGGACTACTGTTTTTCTGGATTACAATGGGCGGCTTCCCATAGGCATAGGGGAACTCGTGGAAAAGACATGGCCGAATTACAGAGTTTTGAGACCAGCACAGGGAGAAAGGGTACTTTCATTTTTATCCCGTATCTTGAGCGTTACGAGAAGTTACGAAATGATGCGGGTTAAGGGTTTACTGAGCATCGGGGAAAAGGAGTATCTTCAGTTTTCGGGGGACTGGATAATCAAGAGAAAGACTCCCGCTGGGGGACCTCATACACAGATAATTGTCAACGTTGCTTCTGAAGAAAACCTCTTACCCCTCGCATTTCACGAGTATGCGAGGAGAAAAGGGGTTTTGATTACCGAAATCATGAAAGACAAGATTACCGATAGGCCCTCTGAGGTCTCACATTCATTATCGGAGATTCCCAGCATTAAGGGGAATTCGGCTCAGGAGATTATCCGGGAGCTGTTAAAAGTATTGGGATATCCTGTTTTTCAGAAAGTTCCCCTTCGGTTCTTCGATAAAGCTAAGGATGGTTTCCAGCTCGCTTTAGAAGCGGAGTTGATGACTGAGAAAAATGGTACGCGAATAATAGTATCATCTAAGCCTCTTCAAGAATCGCTGGTCGATGTATTGAGGATGCACGGGATCGTATCTGTAAGCTTGAAAGAGGGAGAATCCACAAGGTTCCAAATGGAAAAGGTGTTGCAGGCTCTTGGTGAGTCCTATACAGTTGCCTATTATTCATTGCCGGTTTACAATGGTACCTCTTCAAGGCAGTTACGTATAGTTCTCCCCTGCATGAGAATCCTTAAAAAAAATGCAAATCCCATTTACCTGATTGACTTTGATTTGGACCCTGTAATATATGATTACCTCCACAAAAAAATGGGACTTACCATTTTGCGGTATTGAAGAAAAGAGCTTTATCCCTATTTTCCGGTGGTTTGGACAGTATACTCGCCGTTAAACTCATCGCCCAGCAGGGTATAGAGGTTGTGGGGGTTACGTTCACCACTCCCTTTTTTTCCCCAGATAAAGCAAAAAAAGCGGCTGAAAGTATCAGTTTGCCTCTTGTCATTCGCGACATCACAGAGGAACATTTACAGATCATCAAGCAACCCCGATATGGTTTTGGACGAAACATGAATCCATGCATTGACTGCCACACCCTTATGTTGAAAACCGCGGGGAATCTGTTGGAAGAGTTTGGTGCGTCATTTCTAGTTACCGGAGAAGTGTTGGGTCAGCGTCCCATGTCCCAGACCAAACAGGCGCTTTCTCTGGTTGCCAAACGGTCAGGTTACGAGGGCCTTGTTCTCAGACCTCTAAGTGCATTGCTTCTACCAGAAACAATTCCCGAGATACATGGTCTTGTGGATAGAAAAAGACTCCTTGCCATACGGGGAAGGGGAAGAAAAGTGCAGATGGAGTTAGCCAATCAGTTCGGTATATCGTATTACCCCACGCCGGCAGGGGGATGTCTACTTACTGATCCAGCTTACGCTGTTCGGCTACGGAACCTTGTTAGTATTAATCCCGATTTCGATCGAAGGGATGTGGAGTTGTTGAAACATGGGCGACACTTTACCGTGGGTACTCCCCCAACAAAGGTCATAGTGGGACGTAATCAGGCCGATAATAACGCTTTGATTGGCCTTTTGAGGGATTGTGATGATCTTCTTCGACTTAATAAAAGACCAGGTCCTGTAACTTTGATCCCCCGCGGTGGTAGTGAAGAGGTGCGGCGTGTAGCAGCTGCTCTTTGTGCTCTTTATGGGAATGTGGGTGAGGGTGTTAGTGTTGAGGTCGTTTGTGAATCAGGTACTTCCAGGGAGATTATCCTGACTTGTCCCCTTTCCCGAAAAGAGGCGGAGCTTATTATGGTGCGTTGAGGAAAATGACACCATCCATGGAATGGATGGTATTACGTCCTTGATCTTTCTCGGATCTTACCGTTA
Source organism: Syntrophales bacterium (assembly GCA_026417625.1). Lineage (NCBI taxonomy): Bacteria > Pseudomonadati > Thermodesulfobacteriota > Syntrophia > Syntrophales > Syntrophales bacterium. The sequence goes on from JAOACW010000018.1 coordinate 2,732, forward strand.
AGATACTTGCTGATCTGGGAGCTGAGGTGATCCAGATTGAGAATCCTGGGGGATAAGATAAGTTCCTGGGGGATAAGATAAGTTCCGTGAAACACTGGTCTATGGTTGGGCACGTAGGTTTTTTTACATGTCCTATCGCTATATCGTAACGCCTGATATCCGTTAATAAGAAGGTTGAAGGATCTTGTAGTATTTGGTTGCAAAAGAGGATGTTCGAGTGAAAATTCCCATTGCGCTTTGTTTTGCGGACGGTAGCGGCGCGCAGGTTTGGAGATGAAAAGGGGAGAATCGCGGATTGGTGAGGTATGGTTTTTTGCAGTGTATACGGAGAGGAAAGATGGTAACAACTACTTCGCCGTAGGGTGTCATGGAGATGAGTTCTAGCGGAAACTCTGCCGATCACTAGACAGGCCAGTATCTCGGGTGCGATAAAGATGCTCCACCCGAAAGACAGGACTTGAAAGACTAAAGGCTAAACGGAATATTTGTTGATCTTTCAAAGATTTTCAGTCTGTTTCCGGAAATATTCTATCCGGAGAACCGTTTCCTTTCCTGCGTTGGTTGAGCGTACGGTTTCCGTCCTGAAATGGGCGTTCGAAGAGAAAAGAGATTTGAAGGGCGCGGGGTTATTTAAATGCACACAGGATATTGCTCATGAGGGCAAATTGCTCTGGTTTCAAAGCCTCGGCGCGGGTGTTAACATTGATGCCAATTTCTTCGAGGATTTTTCTCAACCTTTCTTCTGGGATATTTTCATCGCAGAGGATACGGAGATTGTTCCAGAGAGTTTTGCGCCTTTTGGAGAAACAGAGGCGAACGAGCGATGAGAAGAATGTTTCATTTTTCAAGTTATACCGAGGTTTTTCATAAAATTTGATGTGCACAACTGCGGAGTGAACCTTGGGTGGTGGGTAGAAACAGGACGGGGGAACTGTGAAAAGTATCGAGGCATCTGAGTATACATTAGCCATAACGGATGGTATACCATAAGATTTAGTGCCGGGCTGAGCAACCAGTCGGTCCGCCATCTCTTTCTGCAACATAAGCACGGCGGAGGAGATTACATGGCGGTGGTTGAGAAGGTGAAAGAAGATCTGTGAAGAAATATAGTAGGGTAAATTTCCTAAAACTTTGATTTTCCCGGAGATTTTATTTTTGAAGGTTGAGAGATCGAAGAGTAGAATATCCCCTTGCAGAATGGATATGTGGGACATGGAAGGATCATTTTTCAGAAGGGATACCGCTTCAGGATCGATCTCTATAGCAACGACATTTGCTGTTTTTTTAACTATCTCCCGGGTGAGGATTCCAGTGCCCGCCCCTATTTCCACTACTGTGTCGTCCTTTTCAATTCCTGCTGACTGAACGATCTTAGCGGCGAGGTTTCCATTTTTAAGGAAGTGCTGACCGAGTCTTTTTTTAGGGCGCATTTTTCTTCCAATGTACCTTTCAACGTTCTTTGCCATAATTTGGGTTGTTTTTGATATCCCTTTTGTTCATGATGTGTAGGGTTAAGAAGTAGGAAATGAGAGCCACGAAAGGAGCCATGACAAACCCCCCTAGGAGTAGAGGAACGACTATATCCCTGCCTACACGCATGAGGGCCATGATTGTGTAATCCTTTAGCGTCCATTCACAGTGAGGCATTCTTAAAAGAAAAAGGCCCAGACGGTACTGTATGAAGTATAGGCAAGGGATGGTAAGGGGGTTAGAGACCAACCAGGAGCCTATATAGGCTGCAGTGATGTGAAGTCTAAAAATCGCACCTAGCATCACGATGAGTGTCGTGTGGAAAGGTATTGTGGGGGTTACGCCTATGAAGACCCCAAAAGCCATTCCTTTAGCTATTTGCTGGGGATTTCCCTTAAGGCTTATTAGGTCCCTGTAGAAATCCTGCCACCAGTTCTTAATTTTTTTCACAGTTTTAAATTTAGAGGCCATCTTGAAAGGGCGTTTATATCTAAACTATCCCTCTGGCCCTGACGGAATAGATACTCACCTAAAGCGGCAATCATTGCAGCGTTGTCTGTGCACAATATAGGGGGTGGTATAAAGATCTCTTTTCCTTTTCTTGAAGCTTCTTCCACAAATAGTTCTCTCAGCCTGCTATTAGCAGCTACACCACCGCATACGACTATCTTATCAACAGAAGCCTGCTCTGCCGCCATAATGGTTTTCTCCACGAGCACTTCCACAATCGCTTCCTGATAGCTTGCCACTATATCTGGTATCTCCTCTTCCTGAGGAAAACTTCCTCTTTTCTTTACCAAGTTAATTAGAGCGGTTTTTAAACCGCTGAAACTGAAATCTAGACTCTCCTTCATGGCTTTAGGAAAAGCTATAGCTTTTCGGTTCCCCCTTTTGCCAAGTTTGTCGATGATTATGCCACCAGGATATCCAATGTTTAGAAATTTTGCCGCTTTATCGAAGGCTTCACCAGCGGCGTCGTCTCTGGTTTGACCAAGAATGGAAACATGCTTAAAATCGGAGACGAGTAGAACTATTGTGTGTCCACCAGAAACAACGAGAGCTATGAAGGGGAATTCTGGATATCTCTCCGTTAAATATATGGCTGCAATATGTCCCTCGAGGTGATTGACGCCGATGATTGGTATTTTGCAGGCATAAGCCAGCGCTTTAGCGGTGGATAAGCCCACAAGAAGAGACCCTATCAATCCCGGGCCTCGAGTGACGGCAATACCCTCAATATCCCGAAGGGTCACTCCCGCTGTCTCAAGGGCTTCACTTATCACCGGAGCAATGGCTTCCACATGTTTTCGGGAGGCAATTTCGGGTACAATGCCACCGTATTTGCTGTGATCCTTTATTTGGGAGGCAACAACGTTGGAGAGAAGTTTCTGGCCATCAAGGACCACTGCTGCTGCTGTTTCATCGCAAGATGTTTCGATACCTAAGATCAGCATTTAACAGAGATTCCTTTTTCAAAAACTATGCATTTATAGTAGAATAACGGTAAATTTGTAAACACTTTTTGTGATTTCTATGGAAATTAATACCGATATCCTCATTATAGGTAGTGGGATCGCAGGACTCTGTTTGGCCATAAAGATAGCAGATCTGGGAACGGTGGCTATTGTCACCAAGAAAGAGAAATTTGAATCGACGACGAACTACGCCCAAGGTGGAATTGCCGTGGTTCACAATGCAGATGACAGTTACGAATCCCACATTCAGGATACACTTGTGTGCGGTGCTGGACTCTGTAAACCCGAAGTGGTGGAGTTCGTAGTTCGGGAAGGGCCCGAGCGCATCGAGGAGCTTGTCCGTTGGGGTGTGAAATTCACTATGGCAAGAGAAAAGGGCTCGGACGTCTACGATCTTGGAAGAGAAGGTGGGCACTCCCACCGTCGCGTGCTCCATGCAGGTGATATGACGGGCCAGGAGATTGAGAGGGCCCTTATAGAACAGGTGGGCAGAAAGAAAACCATTCATATCTATGAAAACTTTATTGCCATCGACCTTATCCTTGCCTCCCATGTTACGGGTGTTAAAGAAGGGCAAGAAGATCGCTGTATAGGGGCGTATGTCCTGGATTATCAAAAGAATCGCATTCATACATTTAAGGCGCGGTTTGTTGTTTTAGCAACGGGTGGTTGTGGAAAGGTTTATCTAATTACCTCTAATCCTGATATAGCCACTGGCGATGGAATAGCTATGGCCTATCGCGCTGGTGCAAAGATTGCCAATATGGAGTTCATTCAATTTCATCCCACGTGTCTTTACCATCCCCAAGCAAAATCTTTTCTGATAAGTGAGGCGGTTCGGGGCGAAGGGGGCATTCTTCGACTAAAATCAGGGGAAGCTTTCATGGATAGATACCATCCTATGAAGAGCCTTGCCCCTAGAGATGTGGTAGCAAAGGCCATCGATACGGAGTTGAAAAAAACGGGCGATGAGTATGTGCTTTTGGACATTACCCATCGTGATAGGGATTTTTTAATGAACAGGTTCCCCAATATATTTCAGAGATGTTTGGAGTTCGGTATAGATATGTCCAAAGACCCGATTCCTGTTGCTCCCGCTGCACATTACCTATGCGGGGGTATTCTAGTAAATGAGTACGGAGAAACAAATATTCCCGGACTTTTCGCCTGTGGAGAAGTGGCCTGCACTGGTCTTCATGGGGCAAACCGACTGGCCAGTAACTCTCTGTTGGAAGCGATAGTATTCGCCCATAGGGTTTTTTGCCGAATTTCTGAGCTTTTGCCTTATTTTCCGGATTTTCCTCACGATATACAACCCTGGGATTCTAAAGGTACCACTGAGAGTGATGAGTCTATAGTTGTTTCACATAACTGGGATGAGGTACGGCGGTGTATGTGGCATTACGTGGGAATTGTGAGGTCCAACAAGAGACTGGAGAGGGCAGAGAGGCGCATCGATCTCATCAATTATGAGATCGATGAATACTATAGGAACTTCACTATCACGCGGGATCTTTTGGAGTTGAGGAATATTGCCACTGTGGCCAAGTTGATAGTCACATGTGCCAAGATGAGAAAGGAGAGTAGGGGTCTCCATTGTAATATCGATTATCCAGAACGGGATGATGAGAGATGGAACAGAGATACAGTCATCGTAAAACCACGTGGAAATAGTTTCTGGCCATCTGAACCGTGCGAGTAAACTTTAACTGGAGGTTTTCGCTTTTCTATTAACCAAAGACACGCTCGAAAATGTAGTCAAGGTTATGTAGAAAATTCTCCGGCTGGAAAATGGAATCAAGCTCCTCTTCTGTTAAGATAGACCTAACTCTTTCATCGCTAGAGAGTAGTTCTTTAAACGAACTATGTCTCTGCCATGCGTTCATGGCATGATGCTGCGTGATTACATACGCGTCTTCCCTACTCATACCTTTTTCGATGAGTTTGAGCATAACCAACTGGGAGTAGATTACACCACCCGTTAAATGTAGATTTTTTAACATGTTATCGGGATATACTACAAGCTTATCCATAAGATCTGTGAATCTGTAAAGCATAAAATCGAGAAGGGTGGTCGCGTCGGGACCTATCACACGTTCCACGGAGGAGTGGCTGATGTCTCTTTCGTGCCAGAGGGGAACATTTTCTAATGCGGCGATTGCGTAAGATCTAATCATCCTTGAGAGCCCAGAGATGTTTTCTGAGAGAATTGGGTTTCTTTTATGGGGCATCGCTGAGGATCCTTTTTGTCCTGATGTGAATGGTTCCTCAGCTTCCCGTACTTCGGTTCTCTGTAACAGGCGTATCTCCTGGGCAAATTTGTCTAATGAGGAAGCTATAATGGCGAGAACGCAGAAGTATTCCGCATGCCTATCTCTGGGTACAATCTGGGATGATATGGATTCTGCTTTTAGTCCCAATTTTGCGCATACGTAACGTTCAACGAAGGGATCTACAGTAGAATACGTACCAACTGCACCCGTTATTTTTCCAACAGCGATGTTATCCTTGGCTCGTTTCAGACGCTCATAGTTTCTCTCCATTTCTTTGTACCAGAGTGCCATTTTGAGTCCAAAGGTGATGGGTTCAGCATGTACACCGTGTGTTCGGCCCATCATCACTGTTGATTTATGTTCAAGGGCCCTTCGTTTGAGTACGGAGAGAAGGGTCTCAACATCTTTAAGAAGCACATCTGAGGCATCCCTGAGAAGCACCGCAAATGCTGTGTCCAATATATCTGATGATGTAAGCCCTAGGTGGATAAAACGACCCTCTGGTCCCACTCTTTCCTGGACACACGTTATGAAAGCAATAACGTCATGTTTGGTGGTTTTTTCTATCTCGTCTATGCGGGCTACGTCGAAGGATGCTTTTTCTTTTATAATTTTTAATGATTCTTGGGGAATACGCCCCAGTTCTGCCATTGCCTCACAGACGAGAAGCTCTATGTCGAGCCATTTTTGATATCTGTTTTCTGGGCTCCATATGCGGGCCATTACATCTCTAGTATATCGAGCAATCACTTCATTTTCTCCTATGTAGCTAGGTAGAGTTAATTTTTGGACTCTATGCCAAAATTATCATATTTTCAAGGGAAATAACTTCCAAAACCTTGTGTTAAAGTATATTCTTTGGTATGGGAAAAAAACTATGGATCTCCTTTTTCTTGCAAAGAAGGTGATTACTCCTCTATTTTATCCGCTTACATTGTCTTTATTGTTTATACTTTTTGGAATGATCTTTCTGTTTCGTAAGAAGCCTCGCAGGGTGGGGCGATTCTTTCTTGTTGTTGGCTTTTTAATTCTTCTCTTAGCTGGTTATTTCCCCTTAACGAATTACCTTTTGGACAGCCTTGAAAGGAGGTATCCACCTATTGTGGAAATGAGACCGGATATGGCAAGGAGGATTCAATACATTGTTGTTCTGGGTGGTGGGGTCATAACGGATCTGTCAATTCCACCTAGCAGTCGTCTTTCTCGGGATTCTCTAGCACGGCTCTGTGAGGGTATACGGTTACACCGATTGCTTCCTGGGAGTAAGCTTGTACTTTCAGGGGGTGGTGTTTATCAAATGGAACCGGAAGCGACGGTAATGGCCCGTGTGGCTTATGCTCTGGGTGTAAGTAAAGAGGCGGTTATCGAAGAAAGACTATCTAAAGATACGGACGATCAGGCAAGGGAGATTAAGAAGATTGTGGGGGATGGTCCCTTCATTTTGGTAACCTCCGCATTGCACATGCCAAGAAGCATGCTCATTTTCAGGAAAGCAGGGTTATCACCAGTCGCTGCTCCTACCAATTACCTTTCTAAACATCCTGAAAGATTTATTCCTCGCCATTTCTATCCGGACCCTGATTCTTTGGAAGCTGCAGAAAAAGCTATCCATGAGCATCTAGGTATCCTATGGATAAGGGTACGTATGGTGACAGGGTTTTAAATGTTTGTTGAACCAACAGTTATGGTATGTTATAATTAAATGATGAGTTATATGGACCGGAAAGTTCTTAAACGAAGCCCCATCGTTTTTATAGTTATCTCATTAATTTTTTTTCTTATACCCTCACAAGTACACTCTTCAAAAAACCCTGTAGTTGCCCTTTTACCTTTTAACGTCCATAGCTCAGAGGGGATAGATTACATCCAGCAGGGTATCCTAGATATGCTCTACTCAAGGCTAACCTCTTCAGGAAACATAGATGTGTTACCGAAGGATTTGATTTTGGATAGTCTGAAAGTGGTGAAATCGAAAAGCTTTACAGTTTCTGATGTTTACACAATTGGAGAGGGATTGAAAGTCGATTTTATTGTTTGGGGAACAATAACCAAAATTGGAAATAGTATTAGTATTGATGTCAGTGTTCTGGAACTGAAATCCAAGAAGACCACCTCCTTTTTTGGTCAGTCTCAGGGACTCGATGATGTCATAGTGAAGGTAAACGATATTGCCCAAAAGATTCAAGAACAAGTGCGAGGATCAATTTTACCTATAACCGTGCAGGAAAGAACCGTCAAGGAATCACCGTTAGGTACAGTTCAATCCTCAACTGCGAAAACTGCCATTACGGGTCAAGAAACAGCGGTGATTACAAGTATGCGCAAGGGTAAGAGAGGAACGCTTACAGAGGCCATCAATCCCGATTTCTTGACAGGAGGGCAACCTGTAGGCAAAAAGGGTTTCTGGATGAGCCATCGATATCCCACTGAGTTCAGAGGTGTAGATGTGGGGGATGTAAATGGTGATGGTAAGAATGAGATTGTTGCGGTTGATGCACGCAGTGTTTACATATTCCAGTTGCAGAATGGCAATCTTGTTTTATTGAAGAAGATAACGGATAAGTCTTTTACCAATTTAGTTGGGGTGGACGTGGTGGATGTAAATGGTGACGGATCGAGAGCGATAGTGGTTTCCGGCATTGTTAGTATTAAGTCACAGTACAACATTACCAATACTGCTGATTCTTTTATTATAGAGTGGATAAATGGAAAGTTTGAGATAACAGAGAGAAACTTACCTTGGATTTTCCGGAGTGTTGTCCCCTCCGATGGCAGGGTAAGATTGTTGGGCCAAAAGATTGTGTCTATTGGTGGGGCGAGAAAACCTTTTGATTCACCCATATACGAGATGGTCAGACGTGGGGGAAAGATGACAGAGGGGGTGATGCTAAAAATCCCCCTTGGCATATGTGTATATGGGTTGGCCCTTGACGGCTTGGGATCAGGTAGAGACAAGATTATTGCCTATGATGAGTACGACCATCTTTCTGTGTTCGAAGAGACGGACAAGGAGCTGGTTAAGATCAGAACGTTTACGGGGAGTAAGGAGCTGTTGTATTCATCAGATGAGGTTTTCGGAGGAAGCAACCTGTTTATTGAGACTGCTGGTGAAGATAATCCGGGGGAAGGAAGTACTGTTTATAACACATACTTGAATCCCCGGATCATTCCCTATGATGTGAACCGGGATGGTCACCGAGAAATTATCGTGGTTAAGAATATCTCCAGTATAGGTCGGATAATGAAAAACGTCCGTGTTTTTTCTGCAAGTGAGTTCTATAGTCTTGAATGGGACAATGCAGGTCTGGTGGAAAATTGGAGAACCAGAAGGATGAATGGTTACGTGGCTGACTTTCAGATAAAGGATATGGATAATGACGGAGAAGATGAGATCATCATGGCGCTTGTAACTCCCAGTGGTACCGTTGCAGGTAGAAGTAGTTTTATTGCGTACTACAAGTTAAAAGCTCAGTGAGGAATAGGGAGTTGACAAATAGGGGACTATTAAATAAAATATTTGTAAATGGCGGTGTAGCTCAGCAGGTTAGAGCATACGGCTCATATCCGTAGTGTCCGGGGTTCGATTCCCTGCACCGCCATCAATCAGTTGATTTGAAGCCTGGCGGGTGCGTCAGGCTTTTTTGATGTGTAAAAGTCAAGAATCTTGGTTTTTTCTCCACTATACACAACGTGATTTTTCGAAATGCAAAGATTAGCAACGTTGGAGAAATTATTGCCCCATGTTATCTCTCGTCTTGGGGCATGCGATCTTGATTATTGGGAGAAATGGACGTCGATACATAACAGTTATGATTCCTCGAACCGGCATAGTGCCGCTGGTGTTCTTCTCCTTCTGCGGGAACGTGATTGTTGTTACAGCAATGGAAGGAACGTAAAGGAAACGGTTGTGCTTTTCATAAAGAGATCGACGAGGGTATCACAGAGTGGAGATCTCGGTTTTCCTGGAGGTTTGCTAAATCCTAAGATAGATACTATCTTACGTCTCTTTATAGTTTTTGGTGGACTCCCCATTTTTAAAGGTAAGGCACGGGAACTGGCCAAAATCAAAGGAAAGAAAACTTACTATCTCATCAGTCTTTTTCTTGCCAATGCGCTGCGAGAGGCATGGGAAGAGATAAGGCTCAATCCATTTGAAGTTTCTTATCTCGGAGCACTTCCAACAAGGTCTCTGGTTCTTTTTAAATGCACGATATTTCCTCTTGTTGGGTATGTAAAAGGCAAGCAAAGTTTTTCTAATCTAAGTGGAGAAGTAGAGAAAGTGGTGGAGATTCCACTTTTGCATTTTTTAGACGTTGACCGGTATGGGAGTTACATAATTGATGCGCCCCCACCGGTGATGCCGCCGAACACTGGTCTACAGAGTTTTCCATGTTTTATTTATGAAGAGGGTGGTGCGGAGGAGATTCTCTGGGGGGCAACTTTTGCCATTCTTCTATCCTTTCTCCAAGTAGTTTTTGATTTTGTTCCCCCGGTTGATGGAGGGAAAAGAAGATGCCGAACATTACTGGCAAATTACTTAACGGGTGAGCGAGACTAGTATGGAATATCTCAAGGCAGTTCTTTTTGATTTTGACGGAACCCTTGCAGAAATCAATATACCGTTCGGTGCTCTACGGGAAGCGGTTCTCGATTGTTTTTCCAGGTATGCCCCTGACC
>JAOACW010000019.1 GCA_026417625.1 Syntrophales bacterium
GATCTATATTGAATGGCAGAAAAGATCACCTCATACTCGCACCCTGGTAATCATTAGGCCACCTGTTGTCTTTGGAGAAGGAAACAGAGGCAATGTCTATAATCTTCTAAACCAGATAGCAAATGGTAGATTCATTATGGTTGGCAGTGGCAAAAACATAAAATCCATCGCCTATGTGGAAAATGTTGCTGCATTTATTGAATTTTCCCTCTCTTTCCCCCCTGGCATTCATATTTACAACTATGTTGATAAACCCGACTTTGACATGAATACCCTCATTTCCATCATTTACTCTGCCCTTAATCCATCTACCACGCACTCATCTAATAGATGGAGATTACGCATCCCTTATTCACTTGGTTTGCTTTTTGGATATGCCTTTGACCTTGTATCCTTTGCTACAGGTAAGAAGCTTCCCATATCATCCATTCGCATCAAAAAATTCTGTTCAAATACCCAATTTGGCACATCCATCCCAAAAACAGGTTTTATCCCACCTTTTAGCCTCAAAGAGGGCCTTTATCGCACCATCCGATACGAATTCTTTGAATCCCACCCAGATGATCCAATCTTCTATACAGAATAATCAGATTTTTATTTCAGGTATACAGCTCTTGATGATTTTTAACATAGCACTATAATATTGCTCTGCCGCCGATCCAGATGGCGAAAGCAAAAGGGCGGCATTAAGCATATTTGAGCTGATAATTATGAACGTGAGAAACTTAGTAGCAATTTTCGTTATCTCTCTTTTCTCAATGCCCGTTTACACCTTTGCGGAAGTCCTCCCTGTGCCTACACCAAAGATATACTGCGAGAAGAAAGGCCAGTGGATGACTGTGGATGAGTATTCAAAAAATTGTCCGAGGGCGACACCTGTCCCTTCGTATCCTCAGGGTTTATCTTCCAGTGATCAAATGAAACTTATGATGTTTAAAAAAATCTTAGAGCCAATATTCAGTTCTCTATTTGACTTCAGCAATTTGCATGACCGAGGGGCTGTTGGAAGAACGCAGGGAGAGACTACAGGGAAGCAAGAAGAGCTAAAGAAGTATCTTCAAGAGGTAGAAGAAAAGGCAAAGAAGGAAGCTATCGAAAGGAAGAAGGCTGGAGAGGAAATAGTATCCAAAGTGGGAATTGGGAGCAAGCCATTAACAACTTCTACTATTCTCGGCTCAGGAACTTCCAACAGAGAAAAGCCACTCGAAAATATAGACTGGGAAAATCCAAAACCAACAAGCTTTACACCCGGAGTCTCCGATAGCGCTAGAGAGAGGATTATAAAGACGGCTTGTTTTTTAAAAATGGCTGAAACTGCTATACTAAATGGTGATTTGGAAACGGGCCGTTTTTGGGCTGCTGTTGCCTTTGAGGGCACTTCAGTTTCCCCGAGGCAGATCCCACAATGTAGTATTCCAGGTGATGCGATAGATACAAAAAAAGCATTGGATATGAACAGAAAACTCACACAATACTCTATCTTCTTCAGAAAGGCTTTGCCTAAATTTGATTTGCTGCAAAATTTGTACAAAAATATTGATGAGGTGAAAATTCAAAAAGAAAGATCTGAAATGACTGTCAAAGAGATTGAGAAACATATGAAGGAACTCGAAACCCAAAAGGGGATGGCTCAAAGTCCTGCAGAGATAGATCGTATAAACGAACTTTTAGCGAAGGACCTTGTGTTGAAAGCGCAGGCAGAAGTGGAATACCAAAAAATTCTCAAGGAAGAGCAGAGGCTTTTAAAGGAGAAGAAGGCTTTAGAGGATGAGCTTAATGAGATGATCGCTGAAGTTAGGTGAAAAGTGAAGTCAATAAAAAGGGGTAACACACATAAATGTGCAGGACTCTAAATACACTATACATAGTTATTTTTTTGTTATTGACATGCGCCCCGATTTCTCAGGCTCAGTCCTCACGGACGGTAGATCCAGGGGTATTGAGAGAGATAGCTATGTGGAAATTTGTTCCTGAAGAAGACGTGGTGGAAACTTTTTTTTCATGCGATTTAGTGACTCAGATTGATTATTGTAAAAGATTGAATGTAAAATTTGAAGGTTTTTATAAAGCTTATTTCCCCGACGGATTTGTTTTAACTCTCTCACCTTCCGGAGAAATTTTGGAGCACTACTACAATCCTTCCGAGAGAAATGTAGATTCACTTGAAAGAAACTGGATTATTCACCGAAATTCAGACTTTGCAGGTACTGATGAGGCGAGAAGAAAACGGCTGATAACGAGGTTAGGTGATTTAAACGCTTTTTTTGAAGAACTTTTGGGAATGAATGATCTATATGCTGGTGATTATGACAGGGCAGTACGCATCTCTTCATGGGTAAGTTGTACCTTTGAGGGTAGTTGTATAGGAATCTCGTTTGAAATGAGGAGCGATGGTTTTCCTGTTGTTTCGTGGGTGCTGAGATTGTCTCCGGCTGAAAAGGCTGGTCTCAAAGTTGGAGATAAACTCGTTAAAGTGAACGGACAATCGGTATCAGGGTGGGATTCGGAGAGATTAGTTCGAGTTTTGACAGGTCAAAAAGGTGCCTCAACGACGCTTACAGTAGAGAGGGCATATATAAAAAAACCTTTTGATATTGTAATTCCCAGGGGTACTACCGATGAAAAAGACGATTTTACTGTTAAGTTGTTAGCTGATGCCCTCGCCGTTCGGGCTTTTGCCAATCAAGCACTGGGAAAAAGAGAGGAATTTTTAAAAGATGTTGAGAGATCTTACTCCTTGGATCCCACTGGTAAATGGGCAAAAAGGGCTATGGCCTTCCTTCATCTTGAGAGAGGGAATTTCAATGAAGCCTTGAGGGTCTTGCCCGAGAGAAAGGATGTCATTGATATGATTATTGAGGTGGTCAGTTATGCTAAACTTGGGGATATGAAGAGAGCTTCAGATATTTACAGCAATCTTTTGGAAGATTCTTTTGAAGCTAAAGGTAGATTTCTAGAAAGGCATCTCGCCTTAGCCCATGATTCTCTAAAGCCATACGCTGAGGGAAAGCTAAAAATCGCAAAGGAGAATGAATCGAAAGGTAAATACAAGGAAGCTTTGAAGGAATACGCGGAGTATTTTAAGTTTGCTGATGAAGAAGAGGCAAGAGCTGTGAGGAGTCATATTGCAAAACTGATAGAAAAATACCCTCAATTCTTTGTCCTTACAGAGGAGGCTAGGAAATTTGTCATTAGGGCAGAGTCCTATACATCAGAGGGCAAATTTGAAAAAGCGGTTTCCGAATATAAAAAGGCCTTGAAAATCCAGCCTTTTTTCCCAGCCCTTTATAAGGCCCTTGCGTTAAATTATGTACAGCTAAAAAACTACAAGCAGGCCATAAAAAATATGAAGATATATCTCGAGCTTTATCCGGATGCCCCCGATGCAAGGGCTGCACAGGACGAGATATACAGATGGGAACTATTAACAGAGAAGTAGCTTAAATCTCGTAAGTTGTGGTAAAGGGCAACAACTGGAAGCGTTTATCCGAGGTAGGATCTAAAGATCCCCGAGAGGGTGCAAGTAATGATATCTGAGGGGGCAATTCCACCTTTGTCTTGGAAAAAAATTGGTTAGGGGGAGCTATGAATGTAAAGGAAGTAAACGAGGCTATAAGTTTTTACATTAGGCCACAGACATTTCCGGTTGCCATCAGGCTTTACGAAAAGGACGAAAAAATTCCAGAAAAGGTCCGCGTTCCCAGTAGGGACTTAGGAACTGCTATACCTCTATGTCAAGCTGTGGCGTTATCCAGACGCTATGGTTGGACTCTCGCCTTAGGAAGAGAAGATGAAAGCTGCCCCCACGGGTATTTCGTTCTTGGATTTACCAAAGGGGAGAGTTACCTCAATGGTTCCAGTGGAGAAGCTGCTGGTGTAGGTACGCGAGAGGAAGTGGAAATGATTACGAGGAACGTTACAGGTTTGCCCTATGGGAAGTACCATGCTGTCGTGACAGCCCCATTACAGAACTGCACCTTTGAACCTCACGTTGTAGTCATATATGGGGAACCTGCCCAGGTAGTTCGGTTGATCCAGGGTTGGTTTCTCGCCACAGGAAAGCCGGTGACGACGCCGATGTTTGGCGGAGTGGCGTGTGGGGCGTACCTTGCAAGGACAATACTCACCGATGAACCTCAGGTGGTGGTATCCGGAGCAGGGGATCGTTTCTTCGCACTTGCTCAAGATAACGAAATGGCGTTTTCGATCCCCTGGAGTAAGAGCGAGTTGGTGGTAAAAGGTTTGGAGATGGGTCATAAAAGAGGATGGCGTTTCCCCACGCCGTTCATGTTCCGCTTTGCCGATGTTCTGCCACCTGCGTACTATAAATGGACGGAGATACTGCGAGAGGAGGAATCGAAAGCGTAAACTCATCATGAAGAGCAGATTAATTCCCAAAACAATGGGGACCCAACATCCAGATAATGTGAAGAGGCCCTTTTTTGCCCCAAGACCCCTTCTTGAAGATGAACTTGAAATAAAGGAGGCTTACCATTCGTTTAAAGATTTAGGAATTGAAGAGCAGATGTGGGATTTCGAGGGAAAAGAAACGGATGAGCACGTAGTAAAAAAGTTGCTCATGAAGTATGGGGATTTCTTCAAGGAAAAGGTGCTCGGTCGTGATTGTTTTTTGACTATTAGACTTCCTAACCCGGCTGTTCAGAAAGCCGAAGGCAAGATCTTGCTCGAAACGCTGGAGAGCATCCCAAGAAACTATGATATTGCGTACCTGTTCTATAAGAAAGATGTACCACCCATATTCGAAGTAATTCTCCCGATGACTGTCTCTGCAAAGGAAATCATCAGAATCGAAGAGTATTACGACAGATTTGTCTTCAAAAAACAAAATGCTTACGTCAGCGATATAAAAATAAAGGACTGGATTGGCAAAATCAGACCGAGAAAGATAAATGTTATTCCACTCATCGAAAGGATATCAGAACTCATTAAGGTGGATGAAATCATTCGTGAGTACCTCGCCAATTCAAGACTAAAACGCGATTATTTGAGAGTGTTTTTGGCGAGAAGCGATCCCGCACTTAATTTTGGTTACGTAAGTGCCTTTCTGGCTTTGGAAATAGCTCTCCTCAAACTGGATCGATTGGAGAGGGAAGCAGGCGTTGAAATATTTCCCATTGTAGGGGCGGGATGTCCGCCTTTCCGTGGTCATTTCACGCCTGAAAATGTGGAGAACTGCTTAAATGCCTATCCAAGCGCGCATACCTTTACAGTGCAATCATCGTTCAAGTACGATTATCCAGTGGAGGTTGTAAGGGAAGCCATCGAGAAGATAAACAAACATGAGAGGTCGCGACCGAGAGAAGTAGATGAGCAAAAATCGATGGATATAATCGCTCGATTTATGGAGAGCTATCAGAGAGATATCGAAAAACTTGCTCCCCTGGTTAATATCATTGCTCCTTATATTCCAAAGAGAAGGGCGAGGGCCCTTCATGTGGGTTTATTCGGTTATTCCCGCGGTGAGGGCAGGGTATTTCTACCCAGAGCAATCCCATTCTGTGCGGCTCTTTATTCGATAGGTATTCCTCCTGAGATTTTGGGATTTGAATCTTTGGAGAAAGAGGACATTGAATATCTGAGTCAGGACGAGAATTTTGTCCATGACTTGAGAAAGGCTATGCGCTTTGCTTGTTACGATGTGATTAAAAAACAACTTCCGGAACTGAAAATTCCAGAAACACTCCAGTTCGATTCAGATCCCGAATATGCGAAGTTGGCACTTTCCATATGGAAGGCCATAAAGTTTGACGCTTCCAATTTAGACGAATTAGTTCTGGAGGCTGCAGAGTTCAGAAACTTTTTGGGTTAATCACCGAATTTACGAAGTATTTGCGAGGAGGGAAGCTTTTTACCCGTCCGTTTGAACAGTGGTGGCAATAACTGAACGCGTTGTCAAGAGTGTTCTTAGTCCCTCAAAGATTTACGACTATGCCCTGAATCCATACATAGGTTGTTCACATGGTTGTCGTTACTGCTATGCCCAATTCATGAAGAGATTTACAGGCCATAAGGAACCCTGGGGCACCTTTGTTGATGTAAAGATCAACGCTCCGGAACTCTTAACTCGGGAACTGGACAAGAAAAAAAGGGGTAGAGTGTGGGTAAGTGGTGTATGTGACCCTTACCAGCCGGCGGAGGAGAAATTCATCATTACGAGACGTTGTCTTGAAATGCTCATCTCACGGGGTTGGGCATTTACTATTCAGACAAAGTCAGCCCTTGTCCTCAGGGATATGGATCTCTTTCTGAAAGCGAGGGATTGTGAAGTTGGGTTTTCTATCACTACGACAGATGATGGGATAAGGCGACTCTTTGAACCCAACGCTGCACCCATTGACATGAGGATAGAAGCACTGGATAAGATGCATTCTTTGGGGATTAGAACTTATGCGATGATCGCTCCTATTCTCCCCGGGGCGGAGGATCTGGTTAAGGATCTAAAAGGAAAGGTGGATTACATCATTGTCGACCGCTTGAACTATCACTACGCTGACAGAGTCTTTAAAGCTCACTCACTTCCCCTGGCAAGTGAAGAAGATTTTTACCGTCCTGTTGTTAATCGCATAAGAAACATGTGCCGTGACGCTCAAATACCCTGCGAAATAATCTGTTGATTGAAAATCTTTAAGAAACGAAAAGGGGTGTTCTCTCGTTGAACACCCCTTCTTTTTTGTTTTTGGGCTTTTACTTCTTCTCGATTTCGTAAGTTACAACGGCCATAACGCGGCGGTTTTTAGCCCGTCCTTCTTTGGTTTTGTTATCCGCAATGGGTTTCGTCATTCCATAGCCTTTGTAGGATAACTGCTTCGCTGGCACACCGAATTTTTCCACGAGGTATTTTACAACGGCTTGGGCCCTTCTCTCTGATAGTTTCTGGTTGTACTCTTTACCGCCTATGTTGTCTGTATGTCCCTCTATCACAACGTTCAAAGTTGGGTCGCGAAGTAGGACAGCGGCGAATTTTTTAAGCTCGCTGTGATACTTTGGTTTAACGTTGGCTTTGTCAAAATCGAAGAGGATATTTATCCTTGTCTCGCCTTTTTCTTTGAGCTCCTTTGCTATTTGAGCTGCCGCTTTTTCCTCCTTTTGTGTTAGAACTAAAGCTTTCGCCTCAGCTTCCCTTTTTAACTCCTTCGGAGGTGCAAAGGTTTCATCACATGCCGTTCGGCTCATGACAGATTCCTGTCCATCATCCCCAACTGCTGTAACGGCGTAACAGTAACGTGTCGCACTTTTGAGACCCATGTCGGAAAGTGAAGGTGTCTTTGAAGTGGTGAGAAATACACCATCTCGATATATCCTGTATTCCGTTGCCCCTTTTGTTTCTTTCCAGCTTACGTTTATCTGACTATCGGATACGGCTTTCGCAGTGACTTCTGTGGGAGCGGCGATTCTTTTCGCGGGTGTGGTTGCACATGCCTCGTTACTTGTTGCAGATTCCTTTCCCGTCGCACTCAGTGCCGTTACCCTGTAGCAGTAACGTGTTGCTGGTGAAAGACCTACATCCAGTGCCTGATTTGTTTCTGATTGGGTCAAATATTTGCCATCACGATAGATGCGATAAGCCTTGGCAGCTGTCACTGGATCCCAGCTGAGGTTGTTTTCACTTTCCGATTTGGGCCATACTTTGAGGTTAAGTGGTGCAGAAATCGTTTCCTCCATAACTGTCTCTTCTGTTCTGTAGACCAAACCTTCCTTTTTCCTGCCGAAGAGATAAGAGAGACCCATCGTAAATTCCACATCGCTTCTGGAAGTGTCGAACTCGTAGAGGTGACGCACATCCAACCTCATAAGCCAGTTTTCACCGCCGAAAAGCTTTAACCCTGCTCCATAGTCAACAATAGGTCTGTGGCTATTGGAGACACCCTGCGGATAATCTAAGTTCATGCCACCACCACCAACGGCTAGGAAGGGAACTATGGGGCTTCTCGGGAGGAGATGGAGTAGCCCTTCCAATCGGTACGTGACACCCTTTACTTCTTTTTTCCCTTTTACGGGTGTATCGTAAGCGGTGTTGAAGAGACCAAAAGTTCCTTCCAGGCCGAAGTAACGGGTGAAGTCATACCCAAGACGTATTCCACCAAGTGGACTGTCGTGTAACTTTCGTTCGTTGTCGAAGGTGATGTAGCCAGCATAGGCACCCACGGAAAACTGACCTGGCTGAACTTGAGCATTTGTTGTTTCTATGGTAATTGCAAATACTGTAATAAGACAGAAAATAAGAATTTTTGTGACTATTCGCATCTTTCCCTCCTTGCGGTTAGTCAAAAAACTTATACGAAAAAAGGTATTTTGGTGTCAAACCTTTTTTGGGGTATCATATGAAGCGCATAAATATCCAGATTTACGAGGTGCAGGATGTCAAGGAGGCTGAGGCCCTTATAGCACTTGGTGTTGATCGAATTGGTAGTGTTATACTGGATAAAAGATCCTGGTCAAATTCAGGGATAAAGGATGTTGTAGAGTTAACTAAAGGAGCAAGATCGAAAAGTGTTGTGCTACCGTTGTTCAGGGATCTTTACGTTATATGTTCGATAATCGAAGAATTAAATCCTGATTTTATTCATTTTTGTGAAACGCTTTCACCCTTTCCCGGTGACAGTGATTATGATTTGAGTTTTGTGAAGTATCTTGCGGAGTTCCAGATTTCTTTGAAGGAGCGTTACCCTGAGGTGGGGATCGTTCGAACGATTGGTGTTCCTAACGATTGCGGAGTGTGGCGCGACAAAGTGCTGGAAAAATTGTCACAGTACATAGATATATTTGCACCTGCCAGTGACGAATTGATGATTGATACTTACCTTGGAAATCCTGTTGCTGCAGTGGAGCAACCTGTCCCGGGCTTTTTGGGAATAACGGGTGTTACATCGGACTGGAGCGTAGCAGTGCAAGTTGTGGTGAAAAGCCCAATACCCGTAGTACTTGCAGGTGGACTCGGGCCGGAAAACGTGTACGAAGCTATTCGTGTAGTGCGTCCGTTTGGTGTTGATAGCTGTTCGGGAACTAATGCCAGGGATTCCGATGGCAGACCTGTGAGGTTTAGAAAAGACATGGAAAGGGTACGGCGCTTTTTGGAAGAGGCCCGGAGGGCGGCAGAGGAGTTTTTGTAATAACATGGGTGATATAAGTCGTATAGAGATTAAAGGCAAGTACGTGGGCATTGTGGGTCTCCATGCTGTACTGGAAGAGGTGGCAAAAAAGTGTTCAGGATTATCAGAGGAGCAAATTGGGAGGGAACTTTTGAGCGGTGTTGGGCGTCATAACTATATTCCTCGCCGGGCGGAAGGCGATTATATGAAGGCTCTTCTTAGGGAGTTTAAGAGATACATTGGAGAAAAGGTGGAGGAGGAGTCACCTAAAGGATTGCGGATCGTCATTTTGGGGCCGGGGTGTGCGCGTTGCGATTATCTGGAACAGGAAACCCGCGGAGCCCTTGCGGAGCTTGGGTTGCCTGCAGATTTGGAGCACATAAGCGACCCTCGGGCTATTTTGAAGTACAAAGTAATGGGGACACCGGCGCTCATAATTAATGACCGAGTCGTTTCCGTGGGTAAGGTCTTAGGGAAAGAGGAGATTAAAAGATTTATAGGTGAGGTTTTGAGTGATGCGTCGCAGGAAGGAGGTTGATCAGTTACGTATGGGTTTCCAAAAGGTGAATTTTATCAGGAAGAGGGTAGTGAAGGGGTTGGTGATTGGTCTTTCTGTCCTTATGTTTGTTTTAGTAATTGCTTACCTAAGTGTGGGAAGCACTGAAGAAGAAAAGCTACCCACCTTTGGGTCGGGTCCAGTGCTGGTAAGGCTTTATACGGATTACTTCTGTCCTCCTTGCAGTGCGATGGAATCGGCCATTGAACCTCTGATATTAACACTCGTGAAACAGGGATTGATAAAGGTGGTCTTTGTAGATACGCCATTTCACAGATTTACACCCCTTTATGCGAGTTACTTTTTAAAGGCAAACGCAGCAAAAGGTGACATCGACCATGCCCTTCGCGTGCGGAGGTTGCTCTTTGAAGCGGCAGCGAACAAGTCTTTGACTACTGAGGTGAGACTGATGGAGCTCTTCCAGCGCGAGTCCATACCCATAAGAGAGATAAATGAGAAAGCTGTTTTTGACTTTTTTAACTCGTGCATAAAGGAAGACAATATTGACGCTACACCCTCCTGCGTGATTGTGAAAGGAGGAAAGAAGGAAAAATTCGTTGGTGGTCCGGACATTGTAAGAGCACTAAGGGCAATTGGCCCGTAAGGTTCCAGTGTTATTACCCTTTGCTATGAGGTGGGAAAAGTTAGTAAATCTAATAAACGTGGTTCTGCCGGTCACGGGGATATGTTTGATTATCTACTACAAAACATGTGGCACTACGTGCAGGTATTTGAAAGGTGAATTTCTCGGTTTCGACCTCGAAATGTGGGGTTTTCTTCTCATGGTTGCACTTCTTGCACTTAACCCTCTGAGAAGGACAAAAGTCAGCACACATGCCAACCGGATAAGCACCGTTCTCATATCCTCTGCTCTGGGAGGAGAGGCAGTGCTTTTACATTTCCAGGTAACGAACGACATTTACTGTCCTTACTGTATTTCTTTTCTTTCGATTATATTGCTGCTTATGGTTGTTAACTTCAGAGACATGCAGAAGTCACTCGCCTTTTCTGCGTTTGTTGCGGGCGTTGTCGCTTTCATCTTATTCTTTCATGGCTCTACTTTGCCACTCTACGGATAGTGGGGTGTAGAGCTTTTTTGTATGGCCTGGTTCTTCTTTTCCCTTTTATCCGCCTTCAGCCTCGCCACAGCTGATGCGATAACTAAGCGTTATTTCTCAAGTCTATCCCCTCTGAGCATGGGTTTTTTGCGTCTTATATGCACTTTACCCTGGCTCTTTTTGTCTCTACCGTTCATCCCAGATTTCAAGATTGAAGGTGAATTCTGGATATGCATTGCTTTTGGTTTGCCCCTGGAGGTGGTTGCCTTTTACTGCTACATGAGGGCTATCAAAGTTTCACCGCTTTCGCTCACACTTCCTTTCCTTGCCTTCACTCCAGTGTTCATATCCTTGACGGGATGGATCATACTCGATGAAAGGGTGAGTCTCTGCGGTTTTGCCGGTATTGTTCTAATTGTATTGGGCGCTTATACGCTTAATTTGTCCAGCGCAAGAGAGGGTTTTCTCATGCCTTTTAAAGCGATTCTTAAAGAACAGGGGTCGTGGCTTATGTTTCTCGTCGCTTTTATTTACGCTTTCACGTCTGTTATGGGTAGAAAGGCTATTTTGCACTCAAATCCCTTCTTCTTTGCTGTAATTTACAACTTGGCCCTAACTGGTTTGGTGGCTTTTATCTATCCAGTAATGGAAGGTGGTGCATGCAAAAAGCTGTATGCTGGCGTTAGGGTAGCGCCCGTCATTCTTCTCGGTCTTGTGGAAGCAATTTCCATACTGAGTCACGTATTCGCCCTTTCTCTTACCCAGACGGCCTATATGATTGCCCTAAAGAGGACAAGTGTGCTTTTTGGTGTGCTCTACGGGGCCTTACTTTTCAGTGAAGAGCAAATAAAAGAGAGATTCTTGGGTGCTTTTTTGATGCTTATCGGTGTATTCGTTATGGCAAGTGTTTCTTGATCTTTTTAAAAGCGACTGATTTTTAAAAAGGCATCGTCTTCATGGAAGATCATACTACCGTGGCCGGGGTATAACCGTTTTACTTTGAGGGATTTTCTAAGAGTTTCATAGGTGGTGATTATCCTCTCAGCATCGTAATGGAATTGGTTTAGCTGACCTCCACCGGCTTTTCGTCCTAGGATGAGGTCACCGCAGATCAGTTCGTTGGTTTGGGCATTGTAGAGGGATATGGAGTCGGGTGTATGACCAGGCGTGTGTAGTATCATCCATTCGGTGGAATCCAGAACCTGAGGTGTATCTGCTGTGCATGATACAAAATCTATGCGTTTTGCGTAACTCACCCTGTTTCTGTAACGAAAGTAGGGAAGGGGTACACCTGTAAGGGAATCGTAAAAGATGTGGTTTATACTCCCCAACTGGTAATCTCCCCTAATTACGGGAATGATACATTTCATCCAGTTTTTCATTGTAGCGAGACCTTTTCGGCCCTCAATGTAATGCGCCACTTCTTCATGGAATATTACCTTTGTAATTGATGAGCATTTTGCAAGTAGAGTGGCTATACCGCCGATGTGGTCAATGTGAAAGTGGGTGGCGATGATAAAAATTATATCACTCAGGGGTCTTCCGAGGACGTTAAGGGTGTAATTTTCTACATCTCTTGCAGCACCTCTGCTACCTACATCTACTGCAATAATCCCTCTTTTTTCCTCGAGGAGGTAGGTTTTTGCGAAGCCGCATTTTGGAATCACATGAACCATGAAAACCTGCCGTGGTGTAAACGTGTTGCTTATAAGCTATTATCAACGTTTGTGTTTAATTTTCCGATATACTCCTTATCTCCACATCTATTATGCAACCATTTTGTTTTATCAACCATCTCACCTAAATACACATCTCTTAAAGAATGATTTTCCCATCTACCTCACCCTTCCCAC
>JAOACW010000020.1 GCA_026417625.1 Syntrophales bacterium
ACGGTAGAGTGAATAATTGCTCCCAACGCCGTATACAAAAGAAGGGTACGAGAATGTCGAAAGAATTCTGATAATTCTCCCCACCCCGGCGGCGGATTTTGGGAAAGTTTTGCCAGTTCGCTTCTTATAGTTTGATAATTCTTCAGCATAACTTTTACGCTTTCCCAGATCTCGTTCAATCGATACAGATTGGGCATTTTTTGAGAGATTAGATAGTACAGTATGGACGCGGTTATGACCACCAAGAATGGGGTAAGGAAGGCTATTATTCGACCTTTTCCCTCCTTCCGGCGGAAGAGAAGGAAAACTATACTAATAAGGGGAAAGAAAATTGACTCAAACCGGTTCCAGGTCGCCAAGATAAAAAAAATGCTACTTGCACAAAGAAGTATTTTTTTGTCCCTTTTGAGGGATAGGGCAAAGGTAAATAATCCCATAGTAATGAAAAACCACGCTGCTGGATCACGTATTATATCGACGCTGGCGCTGACAAACACATGGAGTACCGCGTAAACAAAGGTGGTGATGAATGCAATCGGACGATCGAAAAAAAGACGCCCCAGGAAGTAAAGGGGGATGATGGTTAGAGAGCCGAAGAGTATGGAGACCGCCCGCATGGCCCAAATCCAATCTTGAAAAATGGGATAAAAGAGGGCTGCCATAGGGGGGAGAAGCGTAACGTGGGGGTAATAGCACGAATTCACCGTCGTCCAATAGCCATAGTATATGGCCTTGGCCTGGTAAAGATAGGTGGGTGCGTCAACATTGACCACGGGTGTAAGTAGCGCGCGTACGAAGCGTAAAATAAAGGCGAGAAAAAATAGGATGAATGCGATTTGTCCGTCTCGAAGTCTAACATGTTTCATTTTTGTTCCTGTCTTTTAAAAATTCTTCTATTTTTGATAATACCATCTGGGAGCTTAGGTTGGTCAGACAGAGCGATTGTTCGCTATCATTGCATCCCTTCCTCCGGCACGGAACGCAATCTCTCGCCTCGTATATCACCCGATGCTGGTCACCTTGGGGGGCCCAATCCCGCCAATCTGTGGGCCCAAAGATGGTTATGGTCGGCGTTCCAACGGCGGCGGCAATATGGGTGGCGGCACTGTCAATGCCTATATGCAAAAAAGCGAAATTAAGTAAAGCTGCCAGTTCTTTTAAGGAGGTTTTTCCTACCAGATTGATGACACTGTTTAGAGATACGTTTTCGATCTCTTTGGACCTCTTTTCATCCTCTCGGGAGCCGATCAGAATGGGTTGTATGTTCCATTTTTCCTTTAATTCGATTGCTATCTCGGCCCATCGGTTATAGGGCCATTCTTTATATCGCCAACGGGAAAAAGGATTGATGGTGGCAAAACATTTATGTGACCGTATGATATTCTTTTCTCTCAGCAAATTGATTATTTTTTCTTGGGCATCAAAGGAAATCGTCAGGCGAGGAACCGTGTCTTTCGCCTCTATGCCGAGGGGACGAATTATTTCCAGAGAATGGTAAACAGGTCCGCGACACGCCGAATCGTTTGCTCTTTCCGGTACGAGGTGGGTAAAAAACATGTCTCGCCAAGATAGGCTTTCATAGTGCCTAGCTACCCTCAGTGGAGCTCCACTGAGGAAGGCCAGATAAGCGCCCCGATCAGAGGCCCTCAAATCTATAACGAGGTCAAACTTTTCTTTCCGTAAGGCGAAAGTGAGGCGAATGTCACGGTAGGCGTTTTTTATAACCTCCCCCACATGCTTGGTGACGGAAAAGATTTTTTCGATATAGGGCTCTTCTTCCAGGATTTCCCCATTAGGTGCCCGTACGAGTAAAAATAGTAGGGATTTAGGGTAAAAATCCTTAATTGCTTTCAGTGTTGGGATTGTAG
>JAOACW010000021.1 GCA_026417625.1 Syntrophales bacterium
TTGAAATTGTATCCATAGAAATATCTGTTCTGAGCGAGCTAAAACGCATCAGAGATGTACAAGAAATTGTGGTGGGTACTCATGGTATTTATATTGTGAGAGGATTTCACTCAGGTCTGTTACTACCCCAAGTAGCGACGGAATACAAGTGGGATAGAAAACAATTTCTCGAGGAAACGTGCTACAAAGCTGGACTCGATCCCGATGCGTGGAAGGATGAGGAAACAAAAATATATATATTTGAGGCAGAGATTTTTGGCGAAGAATGAGACATGGGATGATTTTCACTGTATCGCATTTTTAAGGGTTACGGTGGAAAGGGGGTATCCCGTGAGAGTGCCGACACTTAGATGGGCATTATTTGATATATAATTAACCTTTTAAAAATTTATTGACAAAAAATTAAATTCAAATTAGTATTCAAAATTCGTTATTATACTTTGATACTGCGTTTGTTCGGGGAACCCGGTAGAGATGAAAAAGCAAGCTGGCGTAGCTCAACAGGTAGAGCAGCTGATTTGTAATCAGCAGGTTGCGGGTTCGAGTCCCATCGCCAGCTCCAATGTCACGATGAATGTGGGAGGGGTACCCGAGTGGCCAAAGGGAGCAGACTGTAAATCTGCCGGCTAAGCCTTCGGAGGTTCGAATCCTCCCCCCTCCATCAGAGGACGGTGAATGATAAAAACCGGCGTCTTCGAGAAGAGAGGTGTCGGATAAACGAGAGCGGGAATAGCTCAGGGGCTAGAGCGTCAGCCTTCCAAGCTGAGGGTCGCGGGTTCGAATCCCGTTTCCCGCTCCAGCTTATTAATAGTGTCAGTGTCTTCCTGTGATATTTGCCGCATAAACACATAGAATTCCATGGGTTTTTCTGAGAGCACTCTGTTCTGAAAGGGTATCTCTCTCAGGAGAGATACTCCACACCGGATATCCGTGGAAACTCAGCGATACCTGGAAGAAGGAGAATTCTGTGCGCGGAAGTATCTTAGGGGTCAAGAGTGAACCTACTTCTTGTATGGTGGCAAGTGAGGAGTAATCACTGGAAGTATTCAGCCCACGTAGCTCAGTAGGTAGAGCACATCCTTGG
>JAOACW010000022.1 GCA_026417625.1 Syntrophales bacterium
CTCCGGCGCATACCCCCAGTCTCGTTTAGAGTCAAGGTTACCCAGATAAAGCACCTTCTGCTTGCCCGCACGAATGGATGCCAGTGCGCGGGTAATTTTGCGCGTCACAAAAGTTTCACCCCGGCGTGGGCTTTCGTGGTTGAAAAGTATGCCATTACAGGCAAAAAGACCGTATGCCTCGCGGTAGTTAACAGTCATCCAGTAGGCGTATACCTTAGCCACTGCGTAAGGACTTCTCGGGTAAAAAGGTGTTTTCTCATCCTGCGGTGGAGGTGATGCGCCAAACATTTCGGAAGAGGAAGCTTGATAGAATTTAGTTTTAATACCACTCCTACGAATTGCTTCTAAGAGTCTCGTAGTGCCAAGGCCTGTGATATCTCCAGTATATTCGGGCATGTCAAAACTAACCCTTACATGGCTTTGTGCACCAAGATGGTAAATTTCATCAGGCTTTAGATTATAAATTAGATTAAGAAGTTGACCTGAATCCGAAAGATCTCCGTAGTGTAAGAAGAGCCTTGCTTTAGGTTCATGCGGGTCTATGTATATATGATCTATTCTATGAGTGTTAAAGGTGCTTGCTCTCCTTATCAAGCCATGAATCTCATAGCCCTTGGATAGCAAAAACTCCGCAAGATATGACCCGTCTTGACCAGTTATTCCTGTTATTAGTGCTCTTTTCATTTATTAATCCCTCTTACAAAACTCTTAATTGTTAAAAGGTGCAATGTAGGTCTCTACATACTTTTCCTCAGGCACCCTATTTTCACAAGATGGACAGACTGGCATAGTTTGCCTCCTTAATCAGCATTAAATATCCAACACCACATATAATAG
>JAOACW010000023.1 GCA_026417625.1 Syntrophales bacterium
CATTAAGAACGGGCGGGCAACCGTCGTCGCAATCCCTTCAATGATCAGGTCTCATTTCATCGAAGTACTTGTGGATAGAG
This sequence comes from Syntrophales bacterium, assembly GCA_026417625.1. NCBI lineage: Bacteria > Pseudomonadati > Thermodesulfobacteriota > Syntrophia > Syntrophales > Syntrophales bacterium. The sequence goes on from JAOACW010000023.1 coordinate 81, forward strand.
GAAGGTCATACTGGATATGCAATTGCGTCGCAATCCCTTCAATGATCAGGTCTCATTTCATCCGAGCGTTGTCCTCGTTTGTTTTATTATACCAATGAACGGGTCGCAATCCCTTCAATGATCAGGTCTCATTTCATCTCCGAGACGAAGCGACGGGAAGGTTCTTTCCCGTCACAAGGGTCGCAATCCCTTCAATGATCAGGTCTCATTTCATCCGCTACTGTCAGAGCGGAAAAAAAATACTGACAGTCCCCTTGAGGTCGCAATCCCTTCAATGATCAGGTCTCATTTCATCAAGTAGACCCCGTGTTCATTCAAAATGAGTTTGTTCAATTTCCTGTCGCAATCCCTTCAATGATCAGGTCTCATTTCATCATGCCCTTCGCCCGTCGAGAAAACGACGGGCGGCTGTTTCAGTCGCAATCCCTTCAATGATCAGGTCTCATTTCATCTAGATACCTAAACGGCTAAAATATCCTAGAGAATTGGGGTCGCAATCCTTTCAATGATCAGGTCTCATTTCATCTCGTTTTCACCCCCTAAGGTTGAAGTATTCCCATACGAGGAGTGGGTCGCAATCCCTTCAATGATCAGGTCTCATTTCATCACACGATCAATATAGTGGAAATAAACGAGGAAATCGCAATGTCGCAATCCCTTCAATGATCAGGTCTCATTTCATCGGAAGACCACGGCGATGGAAAGTTACTGGAAAAGAACAGTCGCAA
>JAOACW010000024.1 GCA_026417625.1 Syntrophales bacterium
ATATTAAACCAATCCCTTATGATAAAAAGAGATGAACTTGGATTAGGGCCTGGACATATTATGGAAGAACAGAAAAAAGAGATCATACAGTTTATTCATGATAAAATAAAAGAGGGCTATAAAATAACAGCCATTCTACATAACCTCGGCATCAAACGTTCAACCTATTATTCCTGGCTTAAACAAAAGGATAATAATAAAAAGAACAATAAGACACTCACCTCCTATGAAAAACACCTCATAGAAGAAACAAAGGAAAAATACCCCCACTTAAGACACAGACAGATTCAGGGTATAATCCAAAACAACGGGGTCTATATATCGCCTACCTCGGTATATAAACATTTAAAGTCCCTCCATATGATAGAGCCCTATGACAGAAGACCCTCCCCCTTAAAAGTACCGCTGTACAATATATATAGAAGAAACCTCCTGTGGGGGTGTGACTGGTCAAGACTTCTTCTCCCGCTTTATAATCGCCTATGATATACAACCTTCAATAAATGCATCCCATGTAAGGCATATATATTTAAAGGGTCTTAAAAACCAGGGTATTAATAAAGACCATTTACCTGAGCTAAGGGTGGATAAAGGCTCTCCCAATACATCTCTTATAACAAAGGAGTTCTTTGAGATAATGGGGGCAGATCTAAGCCTGTCTC
>JAOACW010000025.1 GCA_026417625.1 Syntrophales bacterium
TGATGAAATGAGACCTGATCATTGAAGGGATTGCGACTTTATTGAACCTTGAAGTTTTCCATTTACTCGCCAGCGGATGAAATGAGACCTGATCATTGAAGGGATTGCGACTTCACGTACTCGTGCGTTCATGTACTCGTTCACTGATGAGATGAAATGAGACCTGATCATTGAAGGGATTGCGACCCAAGTAGTGGAAGGTTTTTCCTTCCACTACTTTTTCCGATGAAATGAGACCTGATCATTGAAGGGATTGCGACCATCTGCCGGCTTTGTCAAATTGTCCGGCAGGGTGTTCTCGCCGATGAAATGAGACCTGATCATTGAAGGGATTGCGACGATTATTCTTCCTTTTCTATCCCTAAAGAACCCCATAACTTGATGAAATGAGACCTGATCATTGAAGGGATTGCGACCCCGGCGGCGGCGGAAGTTTTGTTTAATACTGCATTACTCGATGAAATGAGACCTGATCATTGAAGGGATTGCGACCTCTTTTTACCGATCCTTGTATCCTACCATTCACTCGCCAACGAGATGAAATGAGGCCTGATCATTGAAGGGATTGCGACTCAGACCCCGCTTTGTTGTTTTGGTATACAATAGCCCCCTAGATGAAATGAGACCTGATCATTGAAGGGATTGCGACAACTGGCCATGC
>JAOACW010000026.1 GCA_026417625.1 Syntrophales bacterium
GTCTATGAACGGAGAATAACTGTCAAGCCCCAGTTCATGTCGCAATCCCTTCAATGATCAGGTCTCATTTCATCCCGGTGCGTCGTCAAGCGGTGACCTTAAGTCGCGGAGCCGGGGTCGCAATCCCTTCAATGATCAGGTCTCATTTCATCGATAGAACAGAGAGCGTACTATGAACACGCTCTCGTGTCGCAATCCCTTCAATGATCAGGTCTCATTTCATCATTATTGGATGAATAAGAGAAAATAAACAGAACATCGGTAGGACGTCGCAATCCCTTCAATGATCAGGTCTCATTTCATCCTTTAGGGATAGAAAAGGAAGAATAATCTCAAGAGAGCGATGGTCGCAATCCCTTCAATGATCAGGTCTCATTTCATCAGTTATGAAAAAGATGCAAGAGAAAGAAAACAAATTTATAAGTCGCAATCCCTTCAATGATCAGGTCTCATTTCATCTGAGAATCTGGGGTATCAAGTACCCCAAGGAAAAAATGTCGCAATCCCTTCAATGATCAGGTCTCATTTCATCTCGCCCGGGAATTGGGGGCGTTTTTCGTCTACGCCCTGTTACGTCGCAATCCC
>JAOACW010000027.1 GCA_026417625.1 Syntrophales bacterium
TTGAAGGGATTGCGACAATCCCAGATATGGTAGATGAAACTGTAAGATTACATATTAAAGATGGAGTGAGACCTGATCATTGAAGGGATTGCGACTTTTCTTCGCGGTGAATGTGATCTGTGCGTCCATTTCTCACCGATGAAATGAGACCTGATCATTGAAGGGATTGCGACACATCGTGTCGCAAAATAAGTTACATCCGACAACGATCAACCGTGATGAAATGAGACCTGATCATTGAAGGGATTGCGACCAATGCGCCTGACTACGATGACTTCGCCCAAATAAATACCCCGATGAAATGAGACCTGATCATTGAAGGGATTGCGACTATTTTGGCGACAGTAACAGTCGCCGAGGTTTCAATCATTGATGAAATGAGACCTGATCATTGAAGGGATTGCGACTCTTCTATCCTAATTTTGAAGAGGAAGGGATTTGCAGTACCGATGAAATGAGACCTGATCATTGAAGGGATTGCGACTTGTAAGTTCCAGCCCACCCGGAGGCTGGCCCCTCCGATGAAATGAGACCTGATCATTGAAGGGATTGCGACATAAGAAGGGTTGGGGG
>JAOACW010000028.1 GCA_026417625.1 Syntrophales bacterium
CATTGAAGGGATTGCGACTCATCCACTTCTAATATGTCGATTGTGTAACAATCGACATAATGATGAAATGAGACCTGATCATTGAAGGGATTGCGACAGCAAGGGGAAAAAGCAAAAAGTCCTCGTGCTCACCCGATGAAATGAGACCTGATCATTGAAGGGATTGCGACAAGGCTCCACCATTGTCGCAATTGCATTGAGCGAGAACGGTGGTGATGAAATGAGACCTGATCATTGAAGGGATTGCGACTTGGGACGATCTCAATCTCAATTAAAGCGGAAGGTATTCTCGGATGAAATGAGACCTGATCATTGAAGGGATTGCGACGGAAGGCACTTTTGATATAACCACCTCCAGGCCCCCGCGATGAAATGAGACCTGATCATTGAAGGGATTGCGACCAATTGAAAAGAAGAATTACCATTGAGATCGTACCCGATGAAATGAGACCTGATCATTGAAGGGATTGCGACAGCATTTTTTTCAAACCATTGTTGTCTGGAGATAACTCTTGATGAAATGAGACCTGATCATTGAAGGGATTGCGACAGAT
>JAOACW010000029.1 GCA_026417625.1 Syntrophales bacterium
ATATTTATCAGGTGGGTGGGGACGGCAAGCATATTCTTGCCGGAGAGGCAACAAGACTTGCTTTCCTCGGAGACATGATCAGCATACCGGGTAAATTCGGATATATTGCCAAATTTGTCAGTATTGGAGATCTGTTTGTAGTTATGGGAATATTTGCTCTGATACTTCAAATCTTACTTGAAAACGAATCAAAGGATAAATCGGAAGGTAATTTAGCAGGACATAAATGATTAAAAGTGATCAAAAATTATGCTTTGTGGAGGAATTATAAATGAAAAAAATTATAGAAAAGATAATCGGCAGTTACAGCGATAGAGAATTGAAAAGAATAATTCCTGTTGTTGATAAGATTGAAGCTTTGGAGCCAAAAATAAAGGAACTGACTGACGAAAAGCTAAAAGGAATGACTGCAGAGTTCAAAGCAAGACTGGAAAAGGGTGAAACTCTGGATGATATATTGCCTGAGGCCTTTGCTGTAGTAAGGGAAGCCTCTAGAAGAGTGTTGGGGATGAGGCATTTCAGGGTTCAGCTTATAGGTGGTAT
>JAOACW010000030.1 GCA_026417625.1 Syntrophales bacterium
TCAGATGTGTATAAGAGACAGTGATATAACTGGTCATGCTTTTGCTCCTCCGATGAAATGAGACCTGATCATTGAAGGGATTGCGACCGGCGGTTCTGTGCACATAAAAACCGCCATTGTGGCCCTTCCTGGATGAAATGAGACCTGATCATTGAAGGGATTGCGACTTTTTTTCTTCCAGGGTCACCACTTTTTCTTTGGGATACTTAATGATGAAATGAGACCTGATCATTGAAGGGATTGCGACTAACAAGTGCGTACCTTGATACGCCGCCGTTTTTCTGAGAAGAGATGAAATGAGACCTGATCATTGAAGGGATTGCGACGAAGGAGGGCGTAGACGAAAAACGCCCCCAACTCCCGGGCGACGATGAAATGAGACCTGATCATTGAAGGGATTGCGACTGGATTCGTCATAACTTCTTTACAACATCCGCGCACGATGAAATGAGACCTGATCATTGAAGGGATTGCGACCTATACCTCCAACACTATTTTCTCTGCGTTGTCCACTGGGAC
>JAOACW010000031.1 GCA_026417625.1 Syntrophales bacterium
ATATAATATTACATGATAGACTTTTGAAAGTAAATAAATATTATAGAGTTATTTTTACCTTTATTAAATAAAATTAAAAATCATTATATTGACATTTTTAATAAAAATCCTTATAATGAAGGAAAATAAATTAATACTTGCAAAAGTCAATGAAGAGGAGAGTAGGTATATAGCAGATTAAAAGCGAGTTGGGGATGGTGGAAGCCCAATATGAAGCATATACTGAAGAACACCTCAGAGATGTTAACCGAAATGTTATATCAAAGTAGGCTTAACCGGATGTCAACCGATAAAATGACTAAGAGAGCAAGAGCTTTTGGATGACAATGACGTCACCGTTTCCTATATCTTAGGGTATAGGAGCGGTGTTTTTTGTTTTTTTAGGCTTTTGTTAAATAGGGTGGCACCACGGAGAAGAGCTTCGTCCCTATACCCAAGCGGTATAGGGACGAAGCTTTTTTAATTAAAAATAAAGGAGGGTACAAACTGTCTCTTATACACAT
>JAOACW010000032.1 GCA_026417625.1 Syntrophales bacterium
GTGAAAAGGCTGTATTCATCTATGAGTCTCTCAAAAGTCTCGTCTCCCACCATACAATGTGCAACTATAAAACTGCTGTCCAAGAAAATTTCATTCAAGCAGATCTACCTCTACTCGACTCAATTTATCCTCGTCAATTTTTTCCCTGTATCCTCCGATTCCAGCGAATCTTTTCATAAGATCTTTCAGTTCACGACTCACTTTAAGCTTAACTTTCTCCCCTTCTTTTAGCTCAACCTTCTCCAAGGGCTTAAAGACTCCGTTCTCATATATAGCTTCAATGATCTTTGGCATGCTCTCTTTTAGATTTTAAAATAGAAATAGGTTTCGATGAGAGAATTTTATTCTCTTTATAAAGTTTAAAAACTTAAAAACTAAACTTCGGCGTTCGCATGTGCATACAGCGTAGCAAGCTTTCGCTTGCATACGCATGTAGCACAGCACGCGAGCATTTTACAATTTAAAGCTCTAAAACCTCAAGGAAATCGACTCTCTTGAAA